>NZ_JBCECK010000018.1:0-59882 GCF_039207105.1 Mucilaginibacter sp. | reverse complement strand
CGTGAGGAGCGAAGAGAAATCTTATACGCCCTGTAATTGCAGGCGATGCATGACGCAAAAGATTTCTCACCTTTGCCCGTGCTTCGGCCATTACCAAAGGTTCGAAATGACAGAGGGAGATAAAGTATAAACTAACATATTAAATGAACCTATTACAAAAGCAGGGCTTTTTAAATACCTTAATACTGTATGGCGGTGTTGCCCTGGGCTTTGTTAATGGCGTATTTTTGTTTCAGCGGTTTTTAACGCTCGAACAAATTGGCTTTTTTCAACTGATGTTAACCATATCGCTGCTTTATGCTCAAATAGCCGCGCTTGGTATCAGCAACATTATTTTAAAGTATTTCCCATACTATCGCAGTGAGGATAAAGCGCATGGGGGCTTTGCTACCTTTGCCGCTTTATGGACCTTACTCGGTTTTACAGTGTTTACGCTGTTGATATATTGCTTCAGAGAACCTTTATTAAGCCATTACAGTAAAAGTAAGGGCGGTACTTTATTGGTAAAGTATGCCTATTTTATTATCCCGTTATCATTTTTAACTATGGCTTATGCCACGCTCGAGAGTATGGCATCTACCGTGTTTAAAAATGTACTGTCGTCCTTTTTGCGGGAAATTGGCCTGCGCATGTTTACGCTGATCAGTATTTTACTGCTTGCCATTACCGCTATCAGCTACCATGATTTTCTGCTTATTTATATCATTGCCAACATATGTATAATAGTTGTTTTGCTGATATACATAGCCAGGGGAAAACATTTCAAGCTGTCGCGCATATCTCCCCGGTTGTTAACTGATAAGGCGAAGTTTTTTAACTATGGGTTTTACACGGTTTTAAGCGGCAGCTCCTACGTGCTTATCCAAAATTTGGATAACATTATGCTGAGCCTGTTAACCAAACAATCTTTAGCTTATGTTGGGGTTTATGCTACGTTTTTCAGCATAGCGGTGGTAATCAGTCTGCCGGCCAAGGCCCTTAGCCGTACCTCGCTGCAAATTATAGCCCAATCATGGGCAGAAAACGATCTGGCTAAGATCGGCAAGATCTATCATAAAACTTCGGTAGTACAAATGCTTATCGGCTGTTTGCTGTTCATTGGTTTGGTATCAAACAAGCTATTTATTATAACGTTGCTGCATAAGCCGGAATATGCAGGTTTTTTCGGCGTGTTTGTTGTGGTAGGGTTGGGTTTTTTAGTAGATATGACCGGCGGGGTAAATGGTTACATCATGAATTTTTCAAAATATTACCGCCTTACCACCGTATTTATTGTTGTAGCAGTTATAGCTTGTGGCGTGCTAAACTGGTTGCTTATTCCGCGCTTAGGGATGATGGGCGCAGCCGTGGCCTACGTGCTTACCATATTTTTGCTTAACCTTGCCTACACTTTATTTGTAAAGATAAAATTTGGATTGCAACCCTTTGGACGTGAGCACTTATGGGTATTGCTCATGAGTACAGGCTGTTTATTAATAGGCCTTTACCTACCGGCTATTAACAATGTTTACATCGATATGGTGTACCGCAGTATCATTATCGGTATTATATATGCCGCTATGGCTTATTTTTTAAAAATATCGGCAGATATCAATGTTATATTCGACCGTATTTTGAAGAAAAAAGAGCCCGGTGCTAATGTTTAAATTTTATTACAATTTTGCACCTTTGGCTGCCAAAAAATAATTTTTTATTTATTTGAAACAGAAACTAAAGGGTATAGTTTTACATTCGTAAACCCATGCAGGAATCAATAATTAGCGGTAACGTAAAAACCGCGTACGATCAGTTTTATGAAAAGCACGATGAGGCCTGGCGCACGCTGAGCGGCAAGTACAAGGGGCAGCACATTATTGATGTGTGCCGCGGCCTTACCTTTAAAAACGTACTGGAGGTTGGCGCCGGCGATGGCAGTATACTGAAGTATTTATCTGAACATAATTTTGCGCCCGAATACCAGGCAGTAGAGATATCGCAAAGCGGGGTTGATTATATTCAGTCGCGCGGTATTAAAAACGTAACATCGGTACAGGTATTTGATGGTTACAAGTTGCCTTTTGGCGATGATAGCTTCGATCTGATCATCCTGTCGCACGTACTGGAGCATGTTGAGCATGAACGCCTGCTGCTGCGCGAGATCAGGCGGGTAGCCAAACATTGTGTTATTGAAGTACCGCGCGATTATAAATTTAATGTGGATACCCGCATTAAGCATTTTTTGGCTTACGGGCATATCAACATGTACACGCCAACATCGCTGCGTTACCTGTTAAGTACCGAAGGTTTTGAATTGGAGAACGATCTGGTATCGCTCATTGATCCGGAAGTAACTAAATTTAACAGTTACGTAAATCAGAAGAAAAAGAAGAGTTTACTTACAAATTTACGTATCACTGCCGAGTTTAAAGTGAAGCAAAATTTGAGTAAAATCTTCGGAAAAAAAGTAAGTGAACAATTTGCGAACGCTTATACCGTTTTGTGTAAAAAAGCCAGTCAGCAACCCGAATTATTCTGAATTTTTTGATTACCCATGCAGCAACTTGCCCCTATTGCGTTATTTGTTTATAATCGGCCCGACCATACGCGCCGTACGCTGATCCATTTGCAAAAAAATGTACTTGCAGACGAGTCAAGATTATATATTTTTTGCGATGCCGCCAAAACCGATGCCGACCGCGAAAAGGTGGAGCAGGTAAGGCAGGTAGTTAGAGAATCATGGGCTTTTAAATCGGTAAAAATTATTGAGCGCAGCCAAAATCTGGGCCTGGCCGACTCAATCATCAGCGGGGTTACCCAACTGGTATATGAGTACGGCAAGGTGATCGTTTTTGAGGACGACCTGCTGTCATCGCCCTATACACTGGAGTATTTTAACGAGGCTTTAACCTATTATGCCAGCCAGGAAAAGGTGATGCACATAGGAGCGTACATGTATAACCTGAAGGATAAGGGCCTGCCCGAATCTTTCTTTTACCGTGCGGCCAGCAGTTGGGGCTGGGCAACCTGGGCACGTGCCTGGAACCATTTTGAACCCGATATTGATAAGTTGATAGCCAAGTTTGATACGATGGATATCATCCGCTTTTCTATCGAGGGGAAAATGAACTTCTGGCGACAGGTGCAGGAGTTTAAAGCCGGTAAAAACAATTCCTGGGCCATACGCTGGTATGCCTCTATATTTTTAAAAGGCGGCCTTACGCTAAACCCGTCACGTTCGCTCATCAACAATATCGGACATGATGGCACGGGTGTACACTCCAACCGCGAAAATATGTATGATGTACATATCTCCCAGCAACCCGTAAAAAAATTCCCCGATGTAATAGAAGAGGACGAAAGAGCCTACCTGGCCATCAAAAACTTCCTGGCCCACCGCAAAGGCAACCTGCTGAGGCGCATGGTACGCTATGTGAAGCAAAGGATGGGGTAAGGTAAAAATATTGCGCTCGTGATCTTGTGCTCGTTTATAACGAGTGCTTAAAATGGATTTACGTTTAAACGTAAACCTTTTTTATAAATTTTCTTTGCTACCGCAAGCGTCCCGCTTGTGGTTATCAGACTGGAATTCTACAGAGAGCCACAAGCGGGACGCTTGCGGTAGCAAGGGGGAGTGTAGAGGCTGCTTGCTATAGTTGGTGTGTTTTATAAACTCCCTGAATTTTTTTAAAAGTTGCTTATTAGCATATAGTTGATACCAATACATTGCCGGACCAAGCAATAAGAAAATATAACCGGCTTTTAATGTATCTGCTTTTACTGTAAGTCCGGAGTAATAGCAAATTAGTGCCAATAATCCTGCGCACAAGTAACCTATACTTAACATTCTTAAGTTGTTGTTAGCCTTAATGCTTAAATCTATAATAGAATATTGTTTATCCTGCTTAATAGTTCCATTTAGAATACTGAGCCAACTATTTCCCGGTAGTATAGTGATTTGCGAAACAGGATAAATTTTAAAAGATATTATTGAATGATTTGTAGTGTTAAACTCAGCTTGTTCATTAAAATATAATTTTATTTGTTCAATAAGATGTTCTGGTGTTTTAGAACTGTGATAACTCATCTCATTCCCGGATTGTATTTTTAATTTCTTTCTGCTTATGTTTTCGTAATAATTCTTCATTTACTTTTTCTAAGATAAACTAATATTTTATGTTTAAAACACTTGCTTGTCTGGTCCAATTATGAAGTTGGTTCTAAAGCGGAACGACTGCTTGTACCTTAAGGATTAATTCCGTATCTTTATACAAACAATAGCCCGGTACGCTGATAAAGGATGTACCGGGCTATTGTTTTAAAAAGCCGGAAACATCCGGAAGTAGCAGATATTTGTTCAGTGTGTTGATTATGAGTATTTTATAACTTTTTAAACCTCAAAAAACCATCTCAAAACAAGTGAAAATTGGTTAAAAAGCGCTAAAAACACTCAATTTTCATCAAAAAGTGACCGATTTTGTGAAATTTTAACGAGATAATGTGTTAAAATAAAATTTTAAAAAGTTTTAGTCGGGTAATATATCATCAAAAATCAGGACAAGTTTTTGCCCCGCAAATGTTCTTATGGTTATTGCGAATAAATGTATTTTTGGGCTATGTTAAAAGTAGTGCATCTGAACACTTATGATGGCAATGGCGGCGCGGGCCGGGCCTGTATGCGCCTGAACCGGGCACTGCTCAGCCAGGGTATCGACTCAAAAGTTATTGTTCATTATAAGTTCGGGAAAAATCCGCAGGTACTCACTTTTAATTCCAACCCGGTACAAAAAGCTTATACGGCAGCTACCATCATCCTGGAGCGACTAAGGGCCAAAAAATACCTGAAACCCTTATCGCGTACGCCGTTTTCCTTTACCTGGTTTGGCCGTTCGGTTATTCACAACCAGGAAGTTAAAAATGCCGATATTATACACCTGCACTGGGTTAATCACGGGTTTTTAGATCCCCGGCATATTGCTGAGATCGCCAAGCTAAACAAACCTGTAGTATGGACTTTCCATGACAGCAATGCCTTTACCGGCGGCTGCCACGTACGCTATACCTGCGATCATTACATGCGCCAGTGCGGCAATTGTCCGTTGTTGATCGAGGCTTTGGAAAATGATCTGTCGCACCGGATCTGGCAGCAAAAACATGAGGCTTATAAAGTGCTTGATTTTGCCATCGCGGCCCCCAGTTCGTGGATGAAACAATCGGTACTGACCAGCAGCCTGATGCGGGGTAAACTGGTAAAACAATTGCCCAACACACTTGAAACAGCTATTTTTAAACCAATAGATAAAGAACAAGCAAAACAACAGGCTGGCTTGCCTACAGACAAATTTATTTTTCTGAGTGGTTTTATGCCCTCACGTAAGGATCTGCATAAAGGCACCCAATACCTGCTGGAAAGCATGGAACTGCTGAAACAGCGTTTAGGTGCTGAAGCCGATCAGATAGAACTGGTTGTATTTGGTAACCGGGGTACAGAGGGGGTACCTGATTTTCCATTCAAGACCAGCTTTTTGGGTACTATTAATAACGATGAACAACTGGCGCTGCACTATGCCGCTGCTGATGCTTTCCTGATTCCGTCGCTGGAAGATAATCTGCCTTACACCGTGATGGAGAGCCTGGCCTGCGGAACGCCTGTAATAGCGTTTACAACGGGCGGTATACCCGATATGGTGAAGCATGAACACAATGGCTATCTTGCTACCTATCGTTCATCTGAGAGCTTTACAGATGGCATGGAGTGGGTTATCCGGCATCCGGACAGTGATAAACTGCAACAGCAAGCCCGGCAAACTGTAATGGATACTTTTTCGGAAGAAGTTATTGCCAAAAAACATATCGAGCTATACCAGGAGCTGTTGAAGCATAAGGGAGGCAGCCATGTTTAATCCAAAGCTTACGGTAATTACCATTGTGTACAATAATGTGCGCGATATTGAACGTACCATGCTTTCGGTTCTGGGGCAAACGTATGCCAATATTGAATATATCATTATAGATGGTCTTTCAAATGATGGCACTTTGGAGGTTATCAATAAATACGGGGATAGGATCAGTAAAATCATCAGCGAGAAGGATAAAGGCATTTACGATGCCATGAACAAAGGTCTGGCCATAGCCACCGGCGATTATATCATATTCATGAACTCGGGCGATGAATTTTATGATGCCGGTACCGTGGCTGCGGTCTTTGCCGCTGCAAATGATGCCGATATATATTATGGCGAAACAGAAATGATTGATGACGCCGGCCAAAGCCTGGGCCAGCGCAGGCATAAGGCCCCGGCTAAATTTACCTGGCGAGGTTTTAAATATGGCATGAGTATCAGTCATCAGGCTATATATATTAAACGGGCACTGACCGAACCTTATGACAGCAAATATCAGTTAAGTGCCGATATTGAATGGATAATCCGCGCGGCTAAAAAGGCTAAAACCATTGTGAATGTAAACCGGTACGTGGCCAAATACCTGGTAGGGGGTATGTCAAAAAAGAAACACCGCCAAAGCCTGGAAGAGCGTTTTGATATTATGAAACGCTATTACGGCTTGATCCCGACCGTATTTAACCATTTTGTGATCGCTTTTAACCTGGGCTGGTACTGGCTCAAAAACAGGCGCACCAACGATTAAATAGCCCACAAAAAAAGCGATGAGTTAACCCATCGCTTTTCTATATCTCTGCTTAAAAGCTTTATACCTTTTTAGCTGCCGGCTTTACTTCCGGTTTCTTTTTGTTTTCGGTATAAAGGGCGCCTCCAAGAGCTAATACCAATAATATAGATCCGGCTAATGAAATGTTTTCTCCGGCATAGTATGATGTTGGATGGAAGATAAATTCAATCTTGTGGTTACCAACAGGTATCTGCGCGGCACGCAAAAGGTAGTTGGCGCGGAAGTATGGTTTCTCTACACCGTCAATCAGCATTTTCCAGCCTTTGTCATAATAAATTTCTGAGAAAACAGCTATCTGTGAAGCGGTAGAGCCGCTTTCATACTCTAAATGATCAGGTGAATAATGAGTAAGGGTGATTTTTCCGGAAGGATCGTTCCCTAATTGTTTTTCATCAATAGCACTTTTGTACTGCTTGTCAACAATGGCTTCATCTTTAGGCGAAAAGCTGCTGATAGCCTGCATTTCCTGGTCAGCATTGTCGGCAAATTTAATACTCTTCACAAACCAGGCATGGCCACAAGCTGTTAGGTTAGCCTGCATCTTTAAATTTTGACTTTTAGGGTCGGCTGAAATAATATATTTAGTGTTCAGCATATCCAATACATCCTGGTTAACGCTTTTGGTAAACTGTTCATCAACAACTTCCTGGAAGCGTTTTAATCTGGCAGCCGAATACCCGCCGATTGATTTGTAGAAAAATGGAGTAATGCCATCGCCAGTTATAGACTGTGTAAGATCGATCACCCGGAAATCAGGGTCTTTATCTTTCAAAATGAACTGATCAACTTCACGGGGTTGTGGTGCATTGTTATCCTGCTTGGCAGCAAAGCTGTCTGAGTTCAGATAGCGTTTGTCAACCGTCCACATATCTACCAGGATCAGTGCTAAAAAGGCAACTGATAAAGTGGTGACATTGATTTTCTTTTTGATAAATGCCCATGCAATTCCAAAGGTTAAGGCTACAAAAATAAGTGACCGTACAGCATCGGCTTGTGCAATTGAAGCCCTGTCCTGAACCAAAGCCTGTGCTAATGAACCTGCAGTAGCGTTATCAATTTTTAGCATCTGCGATAGCTGGTCAATATAACCCTGCTGATTGCTTGTTTTAAATGATAATAATAAATCGGGTATTACAGCGATGATCAAAGTGATACCACCCGTAATGTAGAATGTGATTTTTAATTTCTTGAATAATTCAGCCTTGTTATCATTAACAATGGCCTCATTTACGGCCAGTAAAGCCAATATCGGGAAACATAAACCAGCTACAGCCAAAATTGATTCAACGGCCCTGAATTTATTATAAAGCGGGAAATAGTTAAAGAAAAGGTCAGAAACATAAGGCCAGTTTTTACCGAATGATAATAGCATGGTAAAAATCACAGCCCCCAGTAGCCACCATTTGATGCGGTTTTTTACAATGAACAAACCCCATACAAACAAGAAACAAATAACGGCGCCAAAGTAAAACGGACCTTCGGTAAATGGTTTTTCGCCCCAGTAAAGCGGCATGGCATTTTGTGATATGTATTGCGCCTGATCAGCAGGGGCTCCTTTTTCAACCAGAGCTTTTACAACATGCGAATCTTCATTAGCCGGACCTCTGTTGCTGCCACCGTAGGCATTGGGTATTAAAAACGTAATACACTCGCCAACGCCCTGGCTCCATTGATAAGCATAATCTTTAGGTAAGCCGTTACTTGGTTCGGTAGTATGCTGTGTTAAATTTGATTTTCCGCGAATAGTATCTTTACCATATTCATAAGTGCTCCATAGCATGGAGGCATTTACAGCAATTGCCAATAACACGGCAGCGCCTACATATCCCGCCGATTTAATAAATGCAGCTGTGGTTTTATTTTTAATGGCATGATATAATTCAATACCTAACAATATCAGTAATACGAGCAAAAGATAATAAGTCATTTGAACGTGGTTAGCCCTGATCTCTAAGGCTAAGGCCAATGCGGTTAAAGCAGCTCCGGTTAAATGTTTTCCCCTTAAAATAAGTAGTATACCCGCCAAAATAGGAGCAAAAAACGCTATGGCAAATGCCTGGTTAGCGTGCCCTGCAACAAGTAATATAATATTATACGATGAAAAGGTAAAAGCGACAGCACCAGCCGCAGCCAGCCAGGGATTTAGCTTTAATACACAAAACAGTAAATAAGTGCCCAGTAAAAATATTAGGATGGTACCTACCGGATTTGGGAACGAATAATTGATAGCGTTAATTACCCATGAAGTAATATTAGCTTTATATGGAGCCCAGATTTGGAAGGCTGGCATACCGCCATGAATCTGGTTGGTCCAGAGTATTGTAGTATCTTTAGCTTTGTAATCGTTAATTTCTTTTTGGGTTGATTGTGCTCTTGTAACATCATTTTGCCCAATTGTTTTTCCCTGAAACGCGGGGGTAAAGTAGATAAAGCATATCACTAAAAAAATTGCAGCTATTACAAAGTGAATGCTATTGCGCTTGAACCAGTTATTCATTTAAGTTTTTTGAAATGGATAATATATATTCCTCAAAAATAGAAATTTGAATGAGAATAGGAATTATTAGTTTGTAAAGGAATTGCTTAGCAGTTGAGGTCACGACTGCGCATCAGGAAGTATAGTAAAAGTAAACCGCCTATGCTTATAATGTATGCTATAGTCTGCGCTTTGCCGTAATCTTCACGGTATTTGCGGATGCTGAAAAAGTTGTAAATGGCCAGAGCGCCTAAAATCACCCAGAAGAAGGTATTGATCTTGGCGCAGGTAGCAAATAGCTGTATAGCAACTACAAATACAATGTAGTTGGTAACAATCAGGGTAATAGATTCAGGAGTGTTATTGTGATTGGGGCGTCGTTTATATAATTCTTCCGGTAGCATACGAATTATTTTATCTCTTCGTAATCAACAAATTCACCTTCAGAATCAGGAACGGTACTTTTTTTGCCCTGTGGGATATAATCAACCTTAATAGCGCCTTCCGGTCTTTTGGACTGGCGTTGCTGCTGCTGCTGATTTTGATTGTGTTGCTGTTGCGCCTTATTTACCACACTCTCAAAAAGTACAGGTAATAAGTACCTTGCCAGGCTGCGTATTATATATAATACACAAATGGATATGAGTAAAAAACGAATTAGAAGCATCTGATTAATTTTTTTAGCTTACAAATATAAGTTATATAACGTTAAAATTGTTTTATTAATATGCGGAAGGTGTTCAATGTGCAGATATGCAAATTTGCGGATGAAAAACGGATTTGCAGATATGCAAGTGTGCGGATGTGTAAATGAAATCCATGAATTAAATAATGTAGTTTTTCATTTGCACATCCGCATATTTATACATTCGCACATCTCCTTTTCATTCGCACATCTAAAACTTCTCCTCCATCATTTTTTCAAGCGCGAACATTTCATCGCGTAGTTTGGCGGCCAGTAAAAAGTCCATGTTTTTGGCGGCTGCCAGCATTTCTTTCTTGGTGTTGTCTATTGATTTTTTCAGATCAGCCTTAGTCATGTACTGCACTATTGGGTCGGCCGCCAGTGATACGGTGTCGGCCTCCACATAAGCTTGCTGTACGCCACCTTTAAAATCAACAACCGATGTTTGCTCCATGATCTCCTCACGGCTTTTACCCACTGTTGTTGGTACTATGCCATGTTGGGTATTATAATTAATCTGAATTTCACGGCGGCGATTGGTCTCGTCAATCGTGATCTGCATGGAATCGGTTATTTTATCAGCGTACATGATTACCCGGCCACGGTCATTACGGGCGGCGCGGCCGATGGTTTGTATCAATGATCTTTCCGAACGCAGGAAACCTTCCTTATCAGCATCCAGAATGGCTACCAATGATACTTCCGGTAGGTCAAGCCCTTCGCGCAGCAAGTTGATACCTATCAGTACATCAAACTCGCCCAGGCGCAAACCTCTTAAAATCTCCACCCTTTGCAGGGTTTTTACTTCTGAGTGTATATAACGACATTTGATGCCCAGCCTGTCCATGTACTTGGCCAGTTCTTCGGCCATGCGCTTGGTAAGAGTAGTAACTAAAACGCGGTCGCCCATTTTAATGGTTCTGTCTACCTCGTCAAGCAAGTCATCAACCTGGTTTATTACCGGGCGTATCTCAATAACCGGGTCAAGCAGACCGGTAGGGCGTATCACCTGCTCCACTACAACACCGCCCGATTTTTCCAGTTCAAAATCGCCGGGGGTCGCGCTTACATAAATGGTTTGGGGCGCTAGCTTTTCAAACTCCTGGAAGTTGAGCGGCCGGTTATCCAAAGCGGCAGGCAGGCGGAAACCATAATCAACCAAGGATATCTTGCGCGACCTGTCACCACCATACATCGCCCTGATCTGCGGAACGGTTACGTGGCTTTCATCAATAACCATCAGGTAATCATTCGGAAAATAATCCAGCAGGCAAAAGGGGCGCGCGCCGGGTTGGCGCCCGTCAAAAAAGCGCGAATAATTTTCAATGCCCGAGCAATAGCCCAGCTCGCGTATCATTTCCAGATCGTAGTTAACCCTTTCTTCCAGACGTTTGGCTTCCAGGAAGCGCCCATCATCAATAAATTGCTTTTTGCGGGTCTCCAATTCTTCCTGTATGGCCCAGATAGATTGCAGAAAGCGTTCACGCGGGGCTACGTACAGGTTGGCGGGATAAACCACCATATGCGTCATTTTTTCGAGGGTTTTGCCGGTGCTTATATCAAAGCTGCTGAGCTCTTCAATATCATCGCCAAAGAACGAAATCCGATAGGCGTAATCCAGGTAAGCCGGGAAAATATCAACCGTGTCGCCTTTTACCCGAAAGGTACCTCGTTTAAAATCGGCCGTGGTGCGTGCATATAAAATCTCTACCAACCGGTGTAAAAATGCATTGCGGCTTACGCGGGTACCTACAGCGAATTTAAAAACCGACTCGGCAAAATCATCAGGATTACCCATACCGTATATGCATGATATGGACGATACTACGATAACATCCCTGCGACCTGACATCAAAGCAGAGGTAGTGCGCAAACGAAGTTTTTCTATCTCTTCGTTTATCTGCAGATCTTTTTCAATATAAGTATTGGTTGTGGGGATAAATGCTTCGGGCTGGTAATAGTCATAGTATGACACAAAATAGTTCACCGCGTTTTCAGGGAAAAACTGTTTGAACTCGCCGTAAAGCTGTGCCGCCAGCGTTTTATTATGACTTAATATTAATGTTGGCTTTTGCGTGCGCTGTATGACGTTGGCAACCGAAAAAGTTTTACCCGATCCGGTAACGCCCAGCAGGGTTTGAAAAGGATCGCCATTATTTACACCTTCAACCAGTTGCCTGATGGCTTCGGGCTGATCGCCGGTGGGTGAGTATTGTGAAGTTAAATTAAAATCCATGTTACTATGTAAAAATACGAATAATCTGTCAATAGGTTTTTGACAGATCAAAATAAGTACATGATAATGACAACCGTATGGCAACAGTGCTTTGCCAAAATAAACCGATTATTTTCAAACACAGCATGCCTTATTGTGGTTTAAAAGAATTAAATTTAAGCATGATTTTTATCCTGAATAAAACAAACTCTGTGGCCAATCAATTTTTGGCCCAACTGCGGGATGCCGATATTCAGCAGGATAAAACACGGTTCAGGTATAACCAGGAAAAGCTTGGGCAAATATTGGCCTATGAGCTTAGTAAAACCCTGAAGTACGAGGCCAGAGAAGTACAAACATCACTGGGTACAGCTACCGTAAATACGCTTACTGACGAACCTGTGCTGGGAGTGATTATGCGGGCAGGCTTACCCTTTCAGGAGGGTTTTCTGAATTATTTTGACCAATCGCCCACTGCATTTATTACCGCTTACCGCAAGGTAAAACGCAACGGAAGTTTTATCATTCAGGTAGATCATATATCAACGCCAAACCTTGACGATAAGATATTTATTTTGTGCGATACCATGCTGGCCACCGGGCAAAGCATTGTAATGGTTTGTAAAGAACTGATGGCTCAGTATAAAATTAAAGAACTTCATATAGCCGCAGTTATTGCCAGTACCGAAGGTGTGGCCCATGTGCGTGCCAATTTACCTAAGGCTAAAATATGGGTTTGCGCCATTGATGAGGAAATGACCAGCAAGGCCTACATTGTACCCGGCCTGGGTGATGCCGGCGACCTTGCCTTTGGCGAAAAAGCCTGATAAATGTCAAATTTGGGATTTCGGATGTTCGATTTCTGATTTGGCTGAGGAATACTTTAGCTTTGGTTCAAAAATAACATTATCTATCTTCCTCTAATGAAAAAAATAATCCTTCTGCTGCTGCTTTTATCATCAAAAGCAGCTTTTTCGCAAGTCGATCAATCAATCGTAAAATTCAAGAATCCATCATCGGTAAATGCACCGAATGGATATTCGCATGTTGTTCAGGTTGATCTGGGCAATAGTACCATGCTCATTATATCCGGGCAAATAGCCTTAGATAATAAAGGTAACCTGGTTGGTAAAAATGATATGGCCAAACAAACCGAGCAGGCTTTTTTGAACATCAAAAGCATTGTTGAAGATGCCGGTGGCAATATGAACAATGTAGTTAAGCTGGGCTATTTTGTTACCGATATTTCGCAGATCAAGGCAGTGCGTCAGGTGCGGGATAAGTTTGTAAATGTTCAAACTCCGCCTGCAAGTACTACCGTACAGGTAAGTAAATTGGTTCGGGACGATCTGATGATTGAGCTGGAAGCAACCGCGATTATTCCCAATAAAAAATAAACAAGGGGTTTAATAGGTTATCTGTATTTTTGACGTTGAATAAGCAAGCCTCACCCAACCCTCTCCAAAGGAGAGGGCTTCAAAAGCTTTTACACTCTCCCCTTTTGGGGGAGATGCAGAGGGGCTTCGCGTAATAATAATGTACAGGTAAATATTTATGAATTCCGGAATAAAATCATACAAACACATCTTTTTTGACCTTGACCACACCATCTGGGATTTTGATAAAAATTCCGAGGAAACACTGCATGAGCTTTATCATGTTCATCAGTTGCATGCCATAGGTTTATCATCGGCCGATGTATTTATTGAAACGTATACCCGCCATAATCACCAGCTTTGGGCACAATATCATATTGGGAAGATCACCAAGGATGAATTACGCGAGGCAAGGTTTAAAAAAACATTTATAGAGCTGGGGCTTGATCCGGATGTTATTCCTGTTGATTTTGAGGATGCCTACGTGAAACTATGCCCAACCAAAACCAACTTGTTTCCGAATGTTCATGAAACTTTGCAATACCTGCAAGGCAAGTATACACTGCATTTAATATCAAATGGGTTTAAAGAATGTCAGCAGGTAAAAATCGCGGGCTCAAATTTGGCTGGTTATTTTCAACATATCATCGTATCTGAAGATGCCGGTGTAAACAAGCCCGATAAAGCCATATTTGAATATGCACTGAACCTGGCAGGTGCCAATAAGCACGAAAGCGTAATGATTGGCGATAGTTTAGAAGCCGATGTGTACGGCGCCCTTAATTTTGGTATGGATGCCATTTATTTTAATCCTTTTAATGCACCGCAACCCCAGGATGTGCCCGTGCAAATTACTCACTTAAAAGAGCTAACTTTAATGCTATGAACATAGCCCGGGAATACAGAGCCATTGAAGCGGCATTAAATATTTATCGCGAACAACTGGATGTTATCCCTGACGAAATATTTTCCGAAACTCCGGCCGATGGGAGCTGGTCGTTCTCCGAAGTTTACAGCCACATCATGAAAGCCTCTTTAGGTTCATTGATAGCGATGGAGCGTTGCTCAAACAGCAACTGCCCGCCAACCAACAAAGGGCTATCCTTACAGGGGCATTTTGTTTTAACGTTCGGCTGTTTCCCGCCTGTAGGTATCAAAGCTCCGGCTGGAACTGAGGGCAACAAGATCACGGAAGAAGAGGCCCGCAACCTGCTGATCAAATTCAGGCAGCGGATAGAAAAAGTGATGCCGATGGTAGCTAATTCACCGGCTAAGGTACGTTATGCTCATCCAAACCTGGGTATGCTTAATGCTAGGGAATGGTTTAAGTTTACCCGCATACATCTTGAACACCATTTGAAACAATTGGAGCGGATAAAAAAGAAATTTCACCTCCGGAAGTAACCTTTTACATTTAATAAAGTCTTAACAATTAGATAATTTAGTTTACCGACATTTGTTAAAATCATTATGTGATGAATTTTGAATACGCATATCTGGTTGTCATAGGATTGCTGCTATTGGTTGGCGCATTCTATATGAGCCCTTATGAACTAAATGTTAATGAAGACGAAGACGACGAGTAATCGTTTGTTAAGCATTTCAAATGATAAAGTTAAGCGGCAATATCTGCCGGATGAGCAATTAACCCCCCAATTTTAATGTCGAAACGTGAAGTTGATATCGTAGTAATATCTGACGTGCACCTTGGTACATATGGTTGCCATGCCAAAGAATTGCTTAAATATTTAAAGAGCATCAAGCCTAAAATGCTCATCCTGAACGGCGATATTATTGACATTTGGCAGTTCAGTAAATCGTACTGGCCAGAATCGCACATGAAGGTAGTACGCCGCATACTCAAATTTGTAACGGATGGTATCCCGGTACATTACCTGACTGGTAACCATGACGAGATGCTGCGCAAATTCACCGATTTTAACCTGGGCTCATTTCAGCTGCTTAATAAAATTGTATTAAATATTGATGGCAAAAAGGCCTGGATATTTCATGGCGATGTGTTTGACGTTACCATGCAACACTCCAAATGGCTGGCCAAGCTGGGTGCGGTAGGGTACGATTCGCTTATCCTGATCAATAGCTTGACCAATTGGTTTTTGACAGCCTTGGGTCGTCAAAAAATGAGCTTTTCACAAAAGGTGAAAGCTCGGTTTAAAGAAGCTGTAAAGTTTATTAACCAGTTTGAACAAACCGCCGCGGATCTTGCCGTTGATAAAAATTACCAGTATGTAGTTTGTGGCCATATTCACCACGCCGAGATTAGGACAATTGAAAATACTGACAAAACAGGTTCTGTATTGTACCTAAACTCAGGCGATTGGGTGGAGAGCCTCACTTCGCTTGAGTATATGAATGGTGAATGGAAAATTTTTAAATATAGCCCTGACGACTTTAATACCGATACCGACGAAGATGATAAAACAGATGCCGAAGATCTGGATGCCAAGCTTGATGTTAAATCCCTCCTTGAACGCTTTAAACAGGAACCTCATTAATGGTATCAAGTAGTTAGTATCAAGTATCACGACTTTAAAAGGCTATTAGCTGGTTACAAGAAATCCTGATACTTGATAATAACTACTTGATACTAATTTGTAACTTGACCACCGCAACTAAAACTATGAATCATCACGTTTAAAACTTTTGTGAAGAAAGCTTATTTGGCTGCATTACAATAGTTTAAAACACTGTTACTATCATGAAAATACTTTTTGCCATACAGGGAACCGGTAACGGACATATAAGCCGGGCTCGCGAAATTGTACCTTTACTACAGCAATATGGCGAGGTTGACCTGTTAATAAGCGGCACCGAGGCTGAGGTTTCGTTAACGCAGCCACTTAAATACAAATTTCATGGTTTTAGCTTTGTGTTTGGTAAAAAAGGAGGGGTTGATAACTGGGCCACGTTCAAGATCATGAACCTGCCCCAGCTTTGGCGCGATATGCACAGCCTGCCACTAAGCCATTACGATTTAATTATTAATGATTTTGAACCGGTAAGCGCCTGGGCCTGCCGACTGCAAAAAGTGCCATCGGTATCTTTAAGTCACCAGTGTTCCTTTGTATCGCCAAAAACACCACGCCCGGCCAAATGGAATTATGCAGAGTGGCTGTTTAAATATTATTCGCCAACTACTTACCATGTGGGTTTTCATTTTGACCGGTACGATGATTTTATAAATACCCCGGTGATCAGGAGTGGTATCCGTGAAATGGAAACGGCAAATCTGGGGCATTATACGGTTTATTTGCCAGCTTATGATGATAAAACGCTGCTTAAGCACCTAAGTCTGACTGATGCTAAATGGCAAATTTTTTCAAAACGACAAAAAACACCCTACAGGCAGGGCAACATTGAGATATTCCCGGTAAATAACGAGGCTTTTAATAAAAGTCTGGCCAATTGCGAGGGTCTGCTTACCGGTGGCGGTTTTGAGGGCCCGGCAGAAGCATTGTTTCTGAAAAAGAAAGTACTTATGATACCCATGAAAGGGCAGTATGAGCAACAGTGCAACGCGCTTGCGGCATCAAAAATGGGTGTGCCCGTTGTTAATGAGATCAATGACAAATTCGCCGGCCGCCTGAATAACTGGATACAGGACGATAAAAAAGTGATCGTCAATTTCCCCAATGATACGGCCCGTATAGTTGATGATTTGATAAAGCGTTATGCAAAGCCACAAAGCATTGTAGCTTAAAAGGTTTTTGTGCTAATTTTACCACCCGAAAAACAGCACGCCCTATATGATCAATATTTTCAGAAGCTTTAACCCGCTAAATGCTTTATGGCTAATCGTAGTATTGTTCTTATCGCGCGTGGGTTATTTATTTCATGTACCCGGCAAGCTGGAGTTTATTTTTGTTGAGCCTTTTGCCCGGCTACTGGTACCTATATCATACGAGTATGCGCTTTCGCCGGTTGTCAATATCCTGCTGGCTTCTGTATTTGTTTTTGCACAGGCGCTACTGCTCAATTACCTGATCAATTTTTATAACCTGTTAGGCAAGCCTACATTTTTACCGGCACTGATGTATGTTACGCTTTCGGGCTTGTTTGCACCTTTTTTGGTGCTAAGTGCTCCGCTAATCTGTAATTTCCTGTTGATATGGATGTTGTTTAAGCTATTTAGCCTGTATAAAGGAGATGATGCAAAATCTACCGTTTACGATTTGGGCATGATCGTGGCACTGGGCACACTGTTGTATTTTCCGTTCATTTATTTGTTTTTGGTGATCTGGATTGCACTGGTACTTTTTAAGCCCTTTAACTGGCGCGAGTGGGTTGCTGGCCTCATGGGCTATGGTACGGTGTTTTTCTTTTTGGCTGTATTATATTATCTGAACGACAGGCTTTCGGGCTTTTCAAACATCTGGCGACCTCTGGCCACCAAGTTTCCTGATCATATCCAAATTAACTCATACAACTATTTGTTGCTGGTGCCTGTAATTATGATCCTGGTGCTCTGTTTTTTCAAATTGCAGCAAAATTTCTTTAAAAGCTACGTGCAAATACGAAAATCTTTTCAGCTATTATTTTTTATTTTTTTTATCACCGCATTTTCATTTTACGTGAATGCCTCATTCCACTTAAATCACTTTTTGTTGTGTATAGCGCCTGTTGCGGTGTTTTTTGCCTATTTTTTTCTGTACGCCACCCGCAAATGGTTTTATGAAAGTCTGTTTTTATTGCTGCTAATCAGCATTATCTGTTTTCAGTTTAACAATTTTTAACTTTTACATTCGTTCAAATTTCAGCGGTTATATTAGTTTTGTAACATGAAATTTGGAGTAGTTATATTTCCCGGATCTAATTGTGATGAAGACATCATATATGTATTAGAAAAAATAATGGGTCAGCAGGTAGTAAGGTTATGGCATAAAGACCATGATTTACAGGGTGTTGACTTTGTTGTTTTACCAGGGGGCTTTTCTTTTGGCGATTATCTTCGCTCGGGTGCGATATCCCGTTTTTCACCAATTATGCAGGAGGTTATCCAGTTTGCAGCAAAAGGTGGCTATGTAATGGGTATCTGCAACGGTTTCCAGATACTAACTGAAGCCGGTTTGTTGGATGGCGCGTTATTGCATAATGAAAACCGTAAGTTTATTTGCCGCAATATTTATTTAAAGCCGCAAACAACTCAATCATTACTTACAGCTCAGTTGGTACAGGATCAGGCTTACAGAATCCCGATCGCTCATGGCGAGGGTAATTACTTTGCCGATGCCGATGTAGTGAAGAAGCTTAATGATAATGAGCAAATATTGTTCAGGTATTGTGATGAGGCCGGTAACATTGTTGCCGAAGCTAATCCTAACGGATCATTGCAAAACATTGCGGGTATCTGTAATGCAGGCAGGAACGTATTTGGTTTAATGCCGCACCCTGAACGTGCTTCTGACAGCCTGGTAGCTAATGAAGACGGACTGGCTATTTTTGAATCTATATTATCATTGGTGAAGGCCTGATGACCAATCTGGTTATCGATATTGGTAATACGTATACAAAAATCGCGGTTTTTAGGCTGGATGAATTACTGGTAGTTGATCAGTTTGAAACGGTTGACGCTACGGTGGTGGATAATTTTCTGAATAATTATAAAGTTGACAGGGCAATCGTATCGTCGGTTAAAAAACATACAGAGCCCTGGCAAATTAGTTTAGGCGAAAAAGTTCCGCTTACTCGTTTTAGTGCCCTGATTAAAACCCGTATACAAAACCATTATTTAACCCCTGAAACACTTGGTACAGATAGGTTAGCGGCCGTTATTGGCGCAAACCATATATATCCGGGCTTAAACAACCTGGTTATAGCCGGAGGTACGGCCATTACGTATGATTATATAGATGCCGGCGCAAATTATTTTGGCGGTAGCATATCGCCGGGTTTAAATATGCGTTATAAGGCTTTAAATTATTATACGGCAGGTTTGCCCTTGGTTAATACCGATGCAGACTTTAGTGCAGCCGATGGCGGTAATACCGAAACAGCCATACGGTCTGGTGTGCAAAACGGAATAAAATACGAATTGAGCGGGTTTATTGAAAGTTATAAAATTAATAACCCGCAACTAAATATTATACTAAGCGGCGGTGATAGCATTTTTTTTGATACTCTATTGAAAAATAGCATCTTTGCCCCCTATATTAAAATAGAACCTTATTTGGTTTTAAAAGGATTAAACGCAGCTATATAAAAGCATAATGATTAAATATACCAGGTTCTTAATAACATTTTTATTTGCTGTTATTGCATTTGCAGCACATTCACAATCAACCGCTACTTCAAGCTCGCCATACTCCAGGTTTGGTTTGGGGGATATCGACCCTCAGTTAATGCCTCAAAACGTGGCAATGGGCGGTATAGGCGTAGCAACAAACAAGATTGGTTATTTTAATAATATCAATGTTATTAACCCCGCCTCATACGGCGCGGTAAACCTTACAACCATTGATATAGGTATTTATGCTAACTTTTTAACCTTAAACCAAACCGGTTCGGCCAGCCAAAGCAATAGCAACTTCAGGCTTAGCCATGTGGCTTTCGCGATACCTGTAACCAAACGTTCGGCATTGAGCTTTGGTTTATTACCTTACAGCGAACGCGGTTATAATTATAAAAACTCAGTTAAAGGTTCAGGGGTATCATCACCAGCCGATACCAATGTTACCAATTATACTTACAGTGGTGATGGCGGTTTATCAAAAGCTTATTTCGGTTATGGTTTTGGTATAGGTAAGCACTTATTATTAGGTGGTAATGTATCATACATATTTGGTACCTTAAAAGATATAAGCACTACCGAGATCCCTAATCTTGGAGGAACCATCAATTCAAAAATTGAGCAAAGTAATTCAATAGGTGGTTTAAATTATGATTACGGTATTCAGTACTCGTTTGATTTTTCTGAAACAAAACACCTTGTTTTAGGCTACTCCGCATCGGCCAGCTCAAAGCTTAATTCAACAAGCAGTTTTATTGTGAGCCAATATACCAATGACGCAAGCGGTAACGAAGATATTCCGTTGGATAGTGTGATCAGCAAGCAGGATCCTAAATCAAAAATAAAACTGCCACAAACTAATCGTTTCGGTATATCATTTCAAAGCGATGGTAAATTCCTGGTGGGAGCCGATTATACGATGAGCAAATGGTCTAATCTGAGCATTGGTGGCGTAAACCAGGGCTTAACAGATAGTCGTACCATCAATGTGGGTGGTCAGTATACGCCAAACATAGCTACCTTGCGTAACTATCTTGCTTCTGTCGATTACCGTTTAGGTGGTATATATGATGAAACCTATATGGTGGTAAATAACACCCGGATCAAAAGATATGCGGTTACAGCCGGTTTAGGTTTGCCGTTGCGCCCTAATAATGGTAGTTTTTATAAAATAAATATTTCGACAGAGGTGGGCAGAAGAGGCTCCTTGGTGAATGGTTTAGTACGGGAGAATTATGTGAATATTCACCTGGGCTTTACCCTGAACGACAGGTGGTTCCAGAAATATAAATTTGATTAATCTGAATAGTGAGGCGTGAAATGCGGGATATGAGATATGGGATACAAACATTGTTTAGCCTCAAAGAGTTGAAATATAAACTATCACGCATCAGAGTATCTGTACCACGTATTATTTCAAATCTCAAATCTCAAATCTCAGGTCTCATATCTATAAATCTGCTGTTTTTGTTGTCCGTGTTGATGCTTTTTATATCATCTTGCGAGAATGACCTGAACAAGGTAAAAGAAATAGCCTCCAATGAGGTGGGTACCATAGTAGCACCAACTACCGGCGTTGATCTTATAATGAGCGATTCGGCAAAGGTTCAAATACACCTGACCGCGCCTTTAGTATTAGAGTATAACCCCGAAGATCCTAAAAAAAATTATAAAGTAGCACCTAAGGGAATCAAAGTGATTCATTATGACAAGGAAACCGGTAAGGAGGATGGTACTATTATTGCCGATACCGGCATTATTCACATCGGTGGTAAGCTTTATGAGTTCCGGAAAAACGTAGTAGCGACCAATGCCAAAGGTGAAACCTATAAGTCTGCGGAGCTTTTTTGGGATCAGTCAACCAAAAAAGTATACTCCCATAAAAATGTAGAGGTTACTATGCAAGGTGGAGATGTGATGAATGGTGACGATTTTGTGAGCGATGATAAGTTTTTGCATCCAAACTTAAGAAACAGTAAAGGCCTGTTTCATGTAGACGAAAACGCGACGCAATAACGATTTTTTATCAGGAAAATTTTGTGTTATAGAATTTTACTAAAAATTGTATCTTGCGCCCTCTTTTGAAGAATAGAAAAATAATTATAAAAAGTATATGGGGATAATGGGTTACATGCGCGAAAGAATGGGGACGATTGTTGCCGCATTCATAGGTTTCGCGCTTTTTGCTTTTATTGCAAGTGAAGTAATTAGCAAAGGCGGCTCTTTTTTTAGAGACGACAACAATGAACTGGCCGTAATAAACGGCGAAAAAGTACCTTATGATGAGTTTAACAAAAGGCTGGAGCAAAGCACAGCCCAGTTTAAACAGTCAGGTCAGGCTATTTCGCCTCAAATAACCAGCTATTTGCAGGAAACTACCTGGAACTCGTTCCTGTCTGAGCTATTGCTGAAAAAAGAGATCGAAAAAACAGGCATTGTGGTTGGTGATGATGAAAGCACTTCAATGGTGAGTGGTAATAACCCTGACCCTCAAATTGCGCGTCAGTTCTCTGATCCGCAAACCGGTCAGTTTGATAGAAACAAACTGGAGCAATTTAAGGCTTACTTAAATTCAGGTAAGGCAGATCCTGCTCAAAAACAAGCATGGTCTGATTTTTTAATGCAATTGTTTGAAGCAAAAAAGCAAGCTAAATACATGGCTTTGGTTACTTCTGGTTTATACGTAAACTCATTGGAGGCTAAAGATGATTACGAGGCTAAAAACAAACTGGTAAACTTTAAATACGCAACATTAGATTATTCATCTATCCCTGACGCTAAAGTTACTTTAACTGATGATGACTACAATACTTACTACAATGCGCACAAAGGCGAGTTCAAAAATCCGCAAGATGTACGTTCATTTGAGTATGTAAGCTTTAACGCGGCACCATCAAAAGAAGATTCAGTTGCACTGAAAGCCGATGTTGATAAAGTTGCTGAGAGCTTTAAAGCCAGCACAAATGATTCATTGTTTGTACAGATCAACTCAGAAACTAAAACTCCAATTGTTTTCCAGAAAAAAGGTGGATTAGAGCCTAAGTTAGATACCGTGATGTTTAACGCGGCTAAAGGCTTTGTATATGGCCCTTATGTATCAAACGGCAGCTACAAAATAGCTAAGTTAACCGATGTTAAAACAACTTTTGATTCTGTAAAAACCAGACATATATTATTTAACCCGGCTACCGAAGGTGGTGTAGAAAGAGCTATAGCCAGGGCCGATTCTGTTAAAAAATTAATTCAGGGTGGTAAATCGTTTGCCGAACTGGCAGCAACTTATTCAGTTGATAAAGGAAGCGGCAGCAAAGGCGGCGATATCCCTTCATTTGATGTAAATGGTGTGATGGGTGCCGGTGGCCAGATCACTCCTGAATATGCCAATGCAGCTTACAAAGCAAATAAAGGCGATTTGATTGTGGTTACTTCACAATTTGGCGTGCATTTAATCCAGGTTGAAGATCAAAAAGGTTCAGTGAAAGTAATTAAGGTTGCTATTGTTGATAAGCCTATACAGGCCAGCAGCAAAACGCAAACCATTGCTTACAGTGCTGCTCAGAAATTTTTGGGTGCTTTAACTAAAGACAACTTTGATGCTGAAGTTAAAAAAGAAGGCTTAAAGAAAAAAGATGCTGAAGACTTTACCGGTACAGCCGCGGGCCTGCCAGGTTTAGACAATGCAAGGGAAGTAGTTAGATGGGCTTATAAAGCCGAAAAAGGTGACATTACCGATAAAGTATTCACCGTAGGCGATCAATACATCATTACCCGTTTAACTGCAATTAAACCTAAAGGTATATTAACGCTTGACGCGGTTAAAAAACAAATTGAGCCTGCTGTACGTAACGACGTAAAAGCAAAACAACTGAGCGAAAAATTCCAGGCTGCTTTGAACGGATCGTCATCAATTGATCAGGTAGCTCAAAAAGCAGGTAGCAAAGTGGTGCCGGTACAAAATATCGTATTTGCTAACCCGGTTATTCCAGGTGCATCTTTAGAGTATAAAGTTATTGGTTCTATTTTTGGTTCACAGCCAAACAAACTGTCAAAACCGGTTAACGGTCAGCAAGGCGTTTACGTTTATGTTGTTGATGGGTTTACCAATCCACCAGCACTTGCTAACACCGTAAGAGAGAAACAACAGATAGCTCAGACATTATTACAGCGTTCACAAGGTCAAATATTAGAAGCCTTGAAAGATAACGCCAATGTAAAAGATAACAGAGCAAAATTGTTATAAGAGATTTTTAAAGTAATTTTGTATCCGGGAACAGCTTCATGTTGTTCCCGGATTTTTTTTATATAAACATTCTGATTTAGGAATTAGAAATCATTGCTCAGTATTTCAAACTTGGAATTTAGAGTTTCGGATTTAGTATTTAGCGTTTTAGAATTTAGTTTTTAGAGTTTAACATTTCGGATTTAGCCTTTACAAATATGGATATACAGGAAAATATAGTGAATAAAGTAGCTCAAAGCGGTCTGGTTACATTAGATCCTTCAGCATTTTATCCGGCAGGCGAACGTGTTATCTATGATATCAAAGAAAACCTGTTTCATGGGCTTATACTGCGCGAAAAAGATTTCAGGGAATTTGCAAAGGAGCATGATTGGTCACAATACCAGGATAAAAATGTAGGTATCACCTGCAGTGCCGATGCTATAGTACCTGCCTGGGCTTATATGCTGTTGGCTAATCGAATGGCTCCTTACGCTCGTGAAGTTGTGTTTGGTGATAAGGATGTTCTGGAAACCGTATTATTTGAAAAAGAAATGGCTAAGGCCGATTTGGAGCAATACCGCGATCAGCGTATTGTATTAAAAGGTTGCGGTGATGCCGATGTACCTGTTTCGGCCTATGTAGAACTAACCAAAAAGTTAACGCCCATAGTTAAAAGCCTCATGTTTGGCGAGCCTTGTTCAACCGTACCTATTTATAAGCGAAGAGATTAAGGTATTTCTGTTTAAATTAATAAGCTATTTATATGGCCATGCAATAAAAGTGGATTTAAACCATTTATAATTGCAGTTGTCATATCTTCAGTCTGGTAAATATCAGATGGCTGGCTTTATTAATTTAAATAATTTATGAGAAAATACCTTTTTTGTGTTATAGTCTTGCTTTTATGTTATGGCAATACATTTTCTCAGGAACTAAATAAAATAAGTGAGCCGGTTTTTAAGGTGGGCGAGAAGCTAAGCTATAAAATGAAATATGGCATTTTTACCGCCGCCGAAGCCAATATCAGGGTAGAGGGCAGCGATAAAAAGTTTGAAGGGCAACCGGCCTTTCATTTAATTGCCGAAGGTAAAACAGCCGGCTCGTTTGATGTTTTTTATAAGGTACGTAACAAGTATGAATCGTACGTGAATGAAAATACTCTGGAGCCTTATTTTTATACAGAGAACAGGCGCGAAGGTAAATGGAAACACAGCGATAATGTAACCTTTGATCATAAAGACAATAAGGTTACGGCCAATAAAGGGGTATATCAGTTCAAAGGGAAAACATTTGATTTTGTATCGGCCTATTATTTTGCCCGTACCATTGATGTTTCTAAAATGAAGGTGGGCGAAAAGTTTGAACTGCAGTACTTTCTGGAAGATGGTTTTCACTCAATGGGCATAACCTATGTGGGTACCGAAGTAGTAAGCTGCTCAATGGGTAAATTCAATTGTTTAAAGTTTAACCCAACCATTATTCCGGGCAGAATTTTCCGAAAGGATAGTAAATTGTACCTTTGGATAACGAATGATGGCAACAGGATACCTGTAAAGGCGCATGTAGAGGTTATATTAGGGAGTATAACAATGGATTTGCAAGGAGCCACAGGGTTAAAATATCCTTTAAACCCAATAAAAAATTAAAAGAAAATATGATAGAGGTTGGCAATGTACTGGTGCACGAAGATGTAGTGAAGGAAAACTTTGTTTGTAACCTGAACAAATGTAAAGGTGCCTGCTGTTTGGAGGGGGATTCGGGTGCGCCCTTAAATGCCGACGAACTTGATATATTAAAAGAAATATACCCTAAGGTAAAGCCTTACCTTACTGCTAAAGGTATTAAAACCATTGAAAAGGTTGGTACCTATGTTAAGGATTTTGAAGGCGACTATACTACCCCCTGCGTTGATGTAAATAAGGAATGTGCCTATGTAATATGGGAAAACGGCATCACTAAGTGTGGCATCGAAAAAGCTTATGAAGAAGGCGCTATCAGCTGGAAAAAGCCAATTTCCTGTCACTTATATCCAATTCGTATCACTGCTTACCCTGAATTTGATGTATTAAATTACGATCGCTGGAGTATTTGCAGCGATGCATGCACTTTTGGTAGTGAGCTTAAGGTGCGCGTACATGAGTTTTTAAAAGCCCCGCTTATACGCAAGTATGGCGCCGAATGGTATCAGGAACTGGAAAACGAAGTTTCAGGTATTTAATTTTCTTATTACTCGTTTCGTTTATAACTTCAGTAGGTATTTATACGTAATTTCACTTATTGTGCTGCGTAAAAATACCTTTATCAAATAGTTATGCGAGTTTATCAATTAATTTAGATAATATTGCATTGCCTAATTTTTACGGATTGATTAATGAAAGTAGCTTTAATAACTGGCATAACTGGTCAGGATGGTGCATATTTAGCCGAGTTTTTATTAAAAAAAGGGTATGAAGTACACGGTGTAAAGCGAAGATCGTCATTATTCAATACCGATCGTATAGATCACCTGTATCATGATCCGCATGAACCTAATGTAAAGTTTAAACTGCATTATGGTGATCTTACTGATTCAACCAATTTGATCAGGCTGATACAGGAAGTTCAACCCGACGAAATTTATAACCTGGCTGCCCAAAGCCATGTAAAGGTAAGTTTTGATACACCGGAATATACAGCTAATGCAGATGGCGTAGGCACCCTCCGTATATTGGAAGCTGTAAGATTATTAGGACTCATTCAAAAAACACGTGTGTACCAGGCATCAACCTCCGAACTGTATGGATTGGTTCAGGCTGTTCCGCAAAGTGAAACCACTCCGTTTTATCCCCGTTCGCCGTATGCGGTAGCTAAGTTATATGGCTATTGGATTATTGTAAATTATCGTGAGGCATATGGTATGTATGCTTGTAATGGTATTTTATTTAATCATGAAAGCCCCATCCGCGGGGAAACTTTTGTTACCCGTAAAATTACCCGGGCCGCCTCAAAAATTGCTTTGGGGTTGCAGGATTGCCTTTATGTGGGAAATCTTTCCGCACAACGGGATTGGGGACATGCAAAAGATTACATAGAAGCCATGTGGCTGATGTTGCAGCAGGATAAAGCCGAAGATTTTGTAATAGCAACCGGCGTTACTACCACCGTACGCGAATTTATAAAGATGGCATTCAATGAGTTAGGAATCGAGGTTGAATTTAGCGGTAAAGACCAGTACGAACGTGGCGTGATTATTGATATTGACCAGCAAAAAGCTGCTGCTCTTGGTTTAAATATGGATAACCTGAAGTTTGGGCAAACGGTTGTTAAGGTTGATGCTAAATACTTCAGGCCAACAGAAGTTGATTTGTTGATAGGGGATGCTTCCAAAGCCTTTGAAAAATTGGGGTGGAAACCTAAGTATGACCTCCAGGCCTTGGTAACCGATATGGTACAATCAGATCTGCACCTGGTTAAAAAAGATGAATACCTGAAAAAGGGCGGCTTTAACACATTAAATTATTTTGAATAATCTTTATTTATATTGTCAACTCTACCTATGAGGAAACTATTTACCAGCTTTATACTACTTGTTTTGGTAAGTGGAATTGCAAATGCCCAGTCTGTATACCAACCATATACCTACCAGTTTTATCAAAAACTTAACGCCGATGTTTATTCTACTAAAACACGTGTTCACAGCGCTATAAAGCCAACTTTCGTTGATGATTCCCTACTAAGGCATAGCTATGATTCTTTAATGAATTTAGGCGGACCTAAGGGGCGTTTTTTTAATGAGCATCAAATAGATGTTAAGGGCAGCAACTACACTTTTTATACAGATCTGTTACCCGATTTTAACCTTAGTCGGGATTTTGAGGGAAAACGGAATACTAATTTTGGTACACTTGGCCTGCAGGTTGGTGGTACAGTAGGCAGCAAATTTTACTATAATGTAAGCGCTTATGAAAACAGGGCCGTATTGCCTACTTACCTGGCAAACTATACCAATCAGGTAGGTATAGCCCCGGGGCAGGCTTATGCCGGTCTTTACGGTAACGAATACCGCTGGTCGTACATTACGGCTTTGGTATCGTTTACGCCAAATAAATATTTAAATATAACCGCGGGGCGCGATAAAACATTTATTGGTGATGGTTACCGTTCAGAGCTTTTGTCTGATTATGCTTCGCCGTATCCCTTTTTGAAATTAACTGCTACGCTGGGCAATGTGAAGTACATGGCCATGTGGGCATATTTTGATGATCCGCTGTCAATTAAAGTAGATGATGGCGACAGAAAGAAATATGGTGTATTCCATTATTTGGATTGGAATGTAAGCAACCGTTTATCGTTAGGTTTCTTTGATGCTGTTGTTTGGGCTGCCAAAGATGATCAGGGACACCCGCGAGGGTTTGATTTTACCTACGTAAACCCGATAACGTTTTTAAGGCCGCTTGAAGCGACCAATGGTTCGCCGGATAACGCATTGCTGGGCTTTACCGGTAAATACAAACTGAGCGATGGTATTACTGCCTACGGCCAGTTTGCACTGGACGAGTTTGAGGCTAAAAACTTTTTTTCAAGTACTGGCAGCTCGCGCAATAAGTACGGCTGGCAGCTTGGTTTAAGAGGGGCTAACTTGTTCAGTATACAAGGGTTAAATTACTTGGTTGAGACTAACAATGTAAAACCTTATACATACTCTGAGCGCAGCTCGGTGATCAACTATGCTGAAAACGGCGAGCCGCTGGCGCATCCCTGGGGCGCAAACTTTCGTGAAGGCGTTGCTTTATTGAATTATTCGCACAAAAGGTTTGATTACTCTTTTGAAGCCGACTACGGCCATTATGGTTTAGATACTGATTACCTGAACTTCGGAAAAGATCTGTTTCAGGGTTATATTGACCCGGCAAGGCAATATGGTAACTATACAGGTCAGGGCTTAACCACAAACATGGTCTATCTGGAAGGAAAGGTAGCTTACCTGATCAATCCTAAATATAACCTGCGTTTTGAACTGGGAGGCATTTACCGTTCTGAAAAGAACAGCCAGTTTAATGATAAAACCTCAATGATAACGTTGGGTATCCGCAGCTCGTTCCGTAACGTTTACAATGACCTGTCAAGCTATAAGGCTCATCATTAAGGATTAAGGAATAGATAGTGGTTGATTAAGTGAGTAGTTAAGTGGTTGCCGAAAGGGAACCAATCACCACTCACTTAATCAACCATTCTCTTTTTTTTGACTATGACGCTATAGTATGCGTATTTCGTTTTGCACCTAAGTTTTTAACCGCTACAGCAATGCCGTGGGCATCGTAACCGCATTCGGCCCAAAGTTCAGGTTGCTCACCGTGTTCTACCAATCTGTCGGGTATTCCCAATCGTTTAACCTGGGTTTTATGGTAACCGTTATCGGCCATAAATTCCAGTACCGCGCTGCCCATGCCGCCTTCAACACAGCCATCTTCAACGGTAATTACCTTATCAAATTTTTGGAATACATCATGTAATAAGGCTTCGTCAAGTGGTTTTACAAAGCGCAGATCATAATGTGCGGGATAGTAACCTTCGGCATTCAGGTCGGCGGTGGCTTTTACCACTTCGTTACCTATGGCGCCTATTGATAAAATAGCAACATCATCGCCATCGCATATTTTACGGCCCTTGCCAACAGGTATAGCCTTGAAAGGGCGCTGCCAATCAACCATTACACCGCTGCCACGTGGGTATCTTATCACAAAGGGTCCCATGTTTTCCTGTTGTGCGGTAAACATGAGGTTGCGAAGCTCTTCTTCATTCATTGGCGATGAAACCGTCATATTGGGTATACAACGCATAAAAGCCAGGTCATAAGCACCATGATGCGTTGGGCCATCGGCACCCACCACGCCAGCCCTGTCTAAACAAAAAACTACGTTTAGGTTTTGAATGGCCACATCATGAATTACCTGGTCATATGCCCTTTGCATAAAGCTTGAATATATGTTACAGAAAGGTGTTAAGCCTTGTGTAGCCAAGCCTGCTGAAAACGTTACCGCGTGCTGCTCGGCTATACCCACGTCAAAAGCACGCGTTGGCATAGCTTTCATCATGAGGTTAAGTGAGCAACCCGAAGGCATAGCCGGGGTAATACCCATAATTTTAGGGTTTTGCTCAGCAAGTTCAATAATGCTTAAGCCAAACACATCCTGAAATTTAGGTGGCTGCGGCTTATCATATTTGGTTTTCTTGATCTCGCCGGTAATTTTATCAAATAAACCGGGAGCATGCCATTTGGTCTGGTCTTTTTCTGCTAAAGCATAGCCTTTACCCTTGGTGGTGATGCAATGCAATAGTTTAGGACCCGGTATATCGCGCAGATCCTGCAACACCTTTACCAGATGATTGACATCGTGCCCGTCAATAGGGCCAAAATATCTGAATTTTAAAGCCTCAAAAAAGTTGCTGCGTTTAAGCAAGGTACCTTTTATACTCTTTTCTATCTTCTGAGCTATTTTAAAAGCATCGGGGCCAATGGCTGATATTTTTCCGAGTACATGCGCTATATCATCTCTGAAACGGTTGTAAGGCTTTGATGTGGTAATATCAGTAAGATATTCCTTTAAAGCGCCTACGTTAGGATCAATAGACATGTTATTGTCATTCAGGATCACCAAAAGGTTCGAGTTCTCAATACCTGCATGGTTAAGTGCTTCAAAAGCCATCCCGGCAGTCATGGCTCCATCGCCAATAACCGCTACGTGCTGCCTGTCTGTTTCGCCTTTGTATTGCGATGCAACAGCCATCCCTAATGCAACGGATATAGAGGTAGAGGAATGACCAACGCCAAAGGTGTCGTATTCACTTTCTGACCGTTTTGGGAAACCGCTTAAGCCTTTGTATACCCTGTTGGTATGAAAATCATCACGCCTACCGGTAAGTATTTTATGGCCGTATGCCTGGTGGCCTACGTCCCACACCAGCTGATCATAGGGTGTGTTAAGTACATATTGAAGTGCAACTGTTAGCTCTACTACGCCTAAACTGGCGGCAAAGTGACCACCGTTTACTGATACCACATCAATGATATACTGGCGAAGTTCCTGGCAAACTTTTTCAAGTTCATTTTCGCTAAGTTGCTTTAAGTCAGATGGGTAATTTATGTTTTTTAATAAATCTCCGGCTGGTACCTGCATTGACATGTGTAAGAATATTTAACTTACAAAGTAAGTTATTTTATTTAAATAAACCCGCCATATAAATGTATTTATTGTTTAGTAGTATCAAGTATCAAGTATCAAGTATCAAGTATCAAGTATCAAGTATCAAGATGTTTTAAAGGCTTTTAAAGAAATACAGAGGTCTTGATACCTGATACTAACTATTTGATACTAAAAAAATCTTATTTTTGGGCGGATTTATGACCGATGACAGCTTTGCTATAAGATTACCGCAATTTGAAGGCCCCTTTGATCTGCTGCTTTTTTTTATTGAAAGGGATGAGCTGGATATCCATGACATACCTATAGCCCGCATTGCTGACGACTTTTTAAACTACATACATCAAATGACCAGCCTGAACATGGAGCTGGCCAGCGAGTTTATTTTCGTAGCGGCTACCCTGATGCGTATAAAAGCCAAAATGCTGCTGCCCCGCTACGAAGCGGAAGAGGCAGGAGATGAAGCCGATACCAAAGAAAACCTGATCAGGAAACTGATAGAGTACAAGAAGTTCAAGGAGCTATGCGATGAGTTGCGCCCTTTTGAAGATGAACGCTTTAAGCAGGAAAAGCGCGGCAATATTAAGCAGGACCTGGAACAGGTTGAAAAAGTTACCCAGCCTGGCGAAGAACTGTCTGAACTGAGTTTATATAAGCTGATGATGGTTCATGAACGCTTGATGCGTAATTACCTGAACCGGAGCGAAGAAGTAAAGCACACCGTAGTACAGTATCCATACACCATTGAAAAACAGAAAAAGGCCGTAGCCGATTTACTGAAGATCAATAAAATGCTTGATTTTAAAGCTATTGCCGGGCACTCAGAAAATAAGGTGCATTTTGTTTATAATTTTTTGGCTGTTTTAGAAATGTTGCAACAGGAGCTTATAGATATACAAATAGGGCTCGGTTACAATAATTTCCGGATATCAGCTAAAGAGATTTGAGATCTAAAATATAAGATTTGAGATAACCATAAATGTTTGTTATTCATTTATAATTGGTTACAAATAACCATTCTGTAATTTTTTTAATCTCACATCTCAATCTCACCTCCCAAATCTAATTTTATAGCTAACTTAGGGCCGTTTTAAACATAGTGCCGTTTTTAATTATATATAATGAAAAGAGACAAATTAATTTTTAAGTTATTGGATGAAGAGCAGCAACGCCAGGAAGAAGGCATTGAGCTGATAGCGTCTGAGAATTTTGTAAGCCGTCAGGTTATGGAAGCGGCAGGTTCTGTTGCTACCAATAAATATGCAGAGGGCTTACCGGGCAAACGTTATTATGGCGGCTGCCAGGTAGTTGACGAAATTGAAACCATCGCTATTGAAAGAGCTAAACAGTTATTCAATGCGGAGTGGGTTAACGTTCAGCCACATTCAGGCGCGCAGGCAAATGCAGCGGTTATGCTGGCCGTTCTTCAGCCCGGCGATAAAATATTAGGATTTGATCTTTCACATGGCGGTCACTTAACGCATGGCTCTCCGGTTAACTTTTCGGGTAAATTATACGAGCCTCACTTTTATGGTGTAGTTAAAGAAACCGGCCTTATTGATTACGAGCAGTTAGAGAGAGTTGCACTTGCAGAAAAACCAAAACTGATCATTTGCGGTGCTTCGGCTTACTCACGCGATTGGGATTATGAATTTATCCGTAAGGTAGCCGATAAAGTAGGCGCTTTGGTATTGGCAGATATATCGCACCCTGCCGGTTTAATTGCAAGGGGATTATTAACCGATCCGCTGCCACATTGCCATATTGTTACCACAACCACACACAAAACCTTACGCGGCCCGCGCGGTGGCCTGATCATGTTAGGTAAAGATTTTGAAAACCCATTCGGTATCAAAACACCTAAAGGCGAAGTAAGGATGATGTCGTCATTGCTGGATATGGCTGTTTTCCCTGGTACGCAAGGTGGCCCGTTAGAGCATATTATAGCTGCTAAGGCCGTTGCTTTTGGCGAAGCCCTGAGCGATAGCTATATGAAATACATTGTACAGGTTAAAAAGAACGCTGCGGCTATGGCCGAAGCTTTTGTTAAGCGTGGCTATGAGATTATCTCAGGTGGTACCGATAATCATTTAATGCTGATAGACCTGCGTAATAAGAATATCACCGGCAAGGCTGCTGAGAACGCATTGGTAAATGCCGATATCACCGTAAACAAAAACATGGTTCCTTTTGATGATAAGTCACCGTTTGTTACTTCGGGCATACGTGTGGGTACTGCAGCTATTACTACCCGCGGTATGAAAGAGAAACAAATGGATCATATTGTTGAATTGATAGACGCTGTAATTAGCAATCCGGAAAATGAACCTTCTTTGAAAAAGGTACGTAAAAAGGTTCACAAGCTGATGTACGATTTTCCATTGTACAGAGAGAACGGCTCGGACTAAATTAATGATAATCAGGCAGCAGGAAAATTCAACAATAGAAAGAGAGCGTTTAACAGCCCTGCGGTCGTATCATGTATTAGATACATTGCCCGAAAAGGAGTACGATGCCATAACAAGGCTTGCTTCTTATATATGTAATGTTCCTGTAGCACTCATCACTTTAATTGATGCCGACAGGCAATGGTTTAAGTCAGAATATGGCGCCGATATAGGGGAAACTCCCCGTGTCGGCGCTTTTTGTAATCATACCATCCAAAGCGACCATCTTCTGGAAGTGGACGATACCCTGCTGGATGAAACCTTTAAGGATAATATTTACGTTTCGAGCCAAAATATAAGATTTTATGCCGGGGCTCCTTTAATTGATCCGGACGGATACCGCCTGGGCTCCCTTTGTGTTATAGACACCAACCCTCACAAACTTACAGCAGAACAACGGGATGCCTTGCAGATATTGGCCAACGAGGTAATGTCGCACTTTGTTTTGCGCAAACAAAAGCTTCATCTTGAAGAAAGCCTGGCCCTGCATAAAGAATTTCATGATCTTTTTGACAGCTCTCCAGATATCCATTGCATACTTGACCGTGATTTTAAAATTGAACGGATGAACCGTGCTGTTAAAACTGTATTGGGTTATGAAGTTGAGGAGGTGATCGGGAAACCAATATGGGATTTCTTCAGAGAAAAGGAACGCGACCTATTTCTGAATAAACTAAAGGATGGTTTAAGCGGGCAGAATAAATTTGAATTTGAAACGCCCATTTGTACACCCGATCATTCAGTTAAATGGCTAAGCTGGGCAGCAACCTTTAATAATGAAAAGTGGTTTGCCAGTGGCAGGGATGTAACTTACCAGAAACAGGTTGTAAAAGAACTTAAACTATTATCATTAGTAGCCAGCAAGGTTGGTAATGGTGTAGTGATCAGCAATGCAGCTGATGAAGTGGTTTGGGTGAACGATGCGTTTGAGGATATTACAGGCTACACTCTTGCCGATGTTGAAATCAAATACATAGCAGCAGTACTAAAAGGTAAACCGGTTGATAACGCAGCGATTGAAAAATTAGAAGCATCTATCAAAAAGAAAGAATCATACGAGGTTGAGCTTTTAATAAACCGTAAGGATGGGCCGGCTATATGGATATCTGTTATCAATTCGGTGATCCGTAACAGTGAGGGCGAGATAGATAAATTTATACGGGTTATTATTGATATTACTACCCGCAAAAAAATTGAACACGATCTGGAGATCCTGTCTTTCGCGGCCCGTAAATCGCCCAGTGGTATTTTTATAAGAGATACCGAGGGTAAGATACTATGGCTTAACGAGGCGCTTGAAAATATTATAGGATACACCTTTGCCGAGCTGGAAGGCAAAATTATGGGTAAAACGCTTATTGGCGAAGATACCGACCTGGCTGTATTTGAAAGTGCCGTAAAAGCGGTTAAGGAGAACAAGCCATACGAAATAGAGATCAAGCTATATAAAAAGGATGGCACCCCGCGCTGGGTATTTTTATCAAACAGCCCTTTATTTAATGAGGCTGGTAAAGTTAACCGGCAAATTGGCGTAATGGTTGATATTACCGAACGTAAAAAAAGCGAGGAAGAGCTTACCAAGCTTTCACTGGTAGCCAGCAACACCACCAGCGGAGTCATTATCAATAACAGCGAGGGTAAGGTTGAATGGGTAAATAAAGCTTTTGAAAATATTACCGGTTATACTATTGATGATGTACGCTATAATCACCTGGGTGATGTGCTCAAGGGCGAACTTACTGATGTTGCCAGTATCCAGAAAGCGCGTGAACTATCGCGCAATAAGCAATCATTTGAAGTTGACCTGTTAATTTACCGAAAAGATGGGCAGCCCTTGTGGATATCAGTCATCAACTCGGTGATATTGGATAGCCACGGCGAGGTAGATAAATACATTGAGGTAATTATTGATATAACGGCTAAAAAGAAAGCTGAAATTGAACTGATCAGGGCAAAAGAGGAGGCTTTACAATTAAGCCGGGCCAAGGATATGTTCATATCGGTGATGAGTCATGAAATACGCACACCGCTTAACGCGGTTATAGCCATATCGCACTTATTGCAGGAAGATAACCCCTTAGAGCTGCAAAAAGAGAACCTGGATATTTTGAAATTTTCGGCAGAGAATTTAATGACGCTCATTAACGATGTATTGGATTTCACCAAGATAGAAACCGGTAATGTGGAGTTGGAAAAAGCCAATGTTGATGTTCGGGAACTTATTCAAAGTATCATCACCTCTATGCGGTATAAGGTAGATGAAAAAAATATTTATCTTAGCCAAAGTATTGATAGCTCCATACCTGAAATTGTAATAGGCGACCGGACACGTTTGTGCCAGATATTGCTAAATCTGGTTAGCAATGCCGTGAAATTTACGGAAGAGGGAGGTATCAATATCGATCTGAAGGTTATTCAGCAAAGTGAAAAGGATGTACGTATACGGTTCTCCGTTTCAGACACCGGGATTGGCATAGCAGCTGATAAGCTGAATACCATATTTGAACAATTTAAGCAAGCTGAAGTTGATACCACGCGTAAATACGGAGGTACCGGTTTAGGTTTGGCTATTAGTAAAAGACTGATAGAGCTGCATGATTCAAGAATAAATGTTGATAGTGTGCAGGGGCAAGGCTCTACGTTTTGGTTTACTATTACTTTTAATAAAGCCGATAATTATTTAGGCAGTAATAATAATAACGTGGATACTGGACTTAAGATAAATGTTTTAGTGGTTGACGATAATCAGATTAACAGGTTATTGATTAATAAGATCCTGAAAAAATGGGGTGCCGATGCTGATTTTGCCGAGAATGGTATGGAGGCCATTCATAAAATTGAATCAAACCGTGGTTACAACGTGGTATTGATGGATATTCACATGCCAGAAATGGGCGGATTGGAAGCCACGCAGATCATTCGCTCAAAACAAGAACCTTATTTTCAACAGTTACCCATAATAGCCTTAACCGCATCGTTGCTGAATAATCAAATGGGCGAGATCGGCAAAGCCGGTATGAACGATTTTGTACTGAAACCATTTGATCCCAAAACGCTTTATGATAAATTAAGCCGCTACCAACACCAATAGGTATTTGGGAATTAGGATGTTCGATTTCGGATTTTGAAATCGTTTTTTTAGAATTTAGAATTTAGAATTTAGAATTTAGAATTTAGAATTTAGAATTTAGAATTTTCTTCCCTTACTGTGCATAGGCAATAGTGGCTATACTTAGTTTAAGTCCGGGTATTTTGAGCAGTTCAATGCCACATGCTTCTAATGTGGAACCTGTAGTTACAATATCATCAACCAGCAGCACATGTTTATTAACTAACCTTTCGGGCTGTTTAACTACAAATACATCCTGCATGTTCTCAAACCGGGCAAAACGCGATTTATGGGTTTGTGTGGCCGTAGCTACCACGCGTTGCAAATTATTATCTTCAACCACCGCAGCTAATTTTTGCGCCAAACCGTTGGCAAAACAGGTACTCTGATTATAGCCCCGCTCCTTAAGGCGGCTTTTATGCAGCGGCACAGGTATGATCAGATCAACCGTATTAAAAACCGGGCTTTCCGTTAACTGCGTGCCTGCCATATTGCCCAATAAATTGCCTATCTGTCGCATGCCCATATATTTAAAATGATGCATGAGGCTTTGTACCTTGCCTCCTTTAGTAAAATAGTAAAGGGCATAGGCTGCTTCTACATTAATTTTGCCGTAAAATTGCTGGGCAACAATGTTGTCGGCCTTTAAATGAAAGTTGGTGTAGGGTAAATTATAAGTGCAGTCCGAACAAATGATACGCTCGTTGGCTACCAAACTGGCTTGGCAAGCCGGGCAAAGCTCAGGAAAAAGCAGGGCAATAAAATCGGCCAGGTAAGCACGAAGCAACTTCATGCCATGAATTTAAGGCAGAAATTTTAAACTTCGGCAGTTTTTGATTTTTCTTTAATAGCTAATTGTCCGCAAGCGGCATCAATATCTTTACCACGACTGCGGCGCAGGTGTGTGTTAATGCCTTGTTTTTGCAGGTAAGCGGCAAAGGCTTCTACTTTATCTTCGCCGGCATTAATGTAGCTGGCAAAGGCAATGGGGTTATATTCAATGATGTTTACCTTGCAGGGCAGGTGCTTACAAAATTTAGCCAGCTCCATTGCATCCTCAATATTATCGTTAACACCATCAAAAATAATGTATTCGTAAGTTACCGGATTTTTGGTTTTAGCGTAGTAGTATTTTAAAGCTTCGGCCAATGCCTTTAATGAGTTTTGTTCATTAATAGGCATAATGGTGTTGCGTTTTTCGTCGTTGGCAGCGTGTAATGACAGGGCAAGGTTAAATTTAACCTGGTCATCGCCCAGTTTTTTGATCATTTTGGCAATGCCAGCGGTTGATACGGTAATTCTTTTTGCCGACATATTCAAGCCATCTTCCGCAGTAATGCGCTCAACAGATTTCATCATGTTGGCATAATTCAACAAAGGCTCACCCATACCCATGTACACGATATTTGATAGCGGTACACCGTAATTTTCACGGGCTTGCTTATCAATCAGCACTACCTGATCATAAATTTCATCGGGGTTAAGGTTTCTTTTACGCTCCATATATCCTGTTGCACAAAACTTACAAGTAAGGCTGCAACCCACCTGCGATGATACACATGCCGTCATGCGGCCGGGGGTCGGAATTAAAACACCCTCAATTAAATGGGTATCATGTAAAATAAAAGAATTTTTTATAGTTTTATCAGCACTAATTTGCGACGAGTTTATCTTAACATTATTAATAACAAAATTCTCGTCGAGTTTAGTGCGCAGTTCTTTTGAAATATTGCTCATCTCGTTAAAAGAGAAGCATGATTTTTTCCAAAGCCATTCATAAACCTGTTTAGCCCTGAAACTTTTTTCCTCCATACGGATAAAATGCTCCTGCAAGGCTTCCAGGCTGAGGCTGCGGATATCTATTTTACCTTTTGCATTATTCACGATGCAAAAGTACTTAAATTTAAAAAAATCTGTCTTGTTTTAAAGTCATTCTTTTTGAGTGATTAAAAATAGTAACTAAAAGTTAATTGTGTTAATTTTGTGGGATTGTTTTGATGAAAAACGTTTTGAGTTAGATTATAAGTTTAATAGTTAATGAAAAGTTTTAGAGCCGATTACGTTTTTCCCGTTTATGCCGATCCTATTAAAAATGGAATTGTTACTGTTGATGACCAGGGTAGGGTCATCTCCGTTACAGACCATACCAACCCTCCAGAAGGCCCAGTTGAGCAGCTAAGCGGTATTATTTGCCCCGGGTTTGTAAATACCCACTGCCATGTTGAGCTATCGCACCTTAAAGACAAGATACAACCCCACCGCGGATTAGTAAGCTTTATTAAAGATGTACAGGCTTTCAGAAACGCTGATAAAGGAGAAGTACTCGAAGCTATTCAAAAAGCCGACGAGGAGATGTACGCAAACGGAATTGTGGCCGTTGGCGATATTTCCAATAGTAATTCAAGTATCCCGGTTAAAGCCGCCAGCAAACTATACTACCATACTTTTGTTGAAACTTTTGGTTTTTTACCCCAAAATGCTGATGAGGTGTTTAACAAAGCCGTAGAGTTGCTTAATGAGTTTAAACCCCAATCATGCTCTATTACACCGCATGCACCTTATTCGGTATCAAAAGAGCTATTTAAACTGATTAGGAAACATAGTGATCTGGGTAATAACCTGATCAGCATACATAACCAGGAGTGTGAAGACGAAAATAAGTTTTACCGGTACAAACTGGGCGGTTTTATTGAGCTTTATGAACACTTTGGTATGGATATAGGGCATTTCAAGCCTCAGGCTCGTAACTCGCTGCAATCTATTATACCTTTACTAACCAACAAACAAAAGATATTGCTGGTGCATAATACCTGCACCAATTTAAAAGACATTTACTTTATTAAACGTTTTGACCGTAAAATAAACTGGTGTTTTTGCCCTAACGCCAATTTGTATATCGAAAATTATCTGCCCAAAATTCAGCTCTTTATTGATCAGGGCTTTAATATCACCCTGGGAACCGATAGTCTGGCATCAAACACCGGGTTAAGTATATTGAGCGAAATGGTTACCATTCAAAAAAAGTTCCCGGCCATAAGTACTCAAAAGCTAATGGAGTGGGGCACTATAAATGGAGCCGAGTTTTTAGGTATAGATGATGAAAAGGGTACCCTTGAGCCTGGTAAAACGCCGGGGCTCAATTTGATTACCGGTTTAGACGGACTTACCCTAACGCCCGAAAGCAAGGTACGTAAGTTAGTTTAACAGCCAATTAGGTTGATTGGGTAGTATTGAGTTACTTTGCAAAACATTTAACCTAATTTACTCAATCAACATACTTAGCTAAAAAATGATCAGGCATCTCGATATTATAGTAAAAGGAAAAGTTCAGGGCGTTTTTTACCGTAAATCTACCAAAGCGGTTGCCGATCAGTTAGGGGTACGTGGCTTTGTGAAAAATGAGCCTAATGGTGATGTTTTCATTGCTGCCGAAGCTGATGATACTACGCTTGAAATGTTTATGGAATGGTGCAATGAAGGCCCCGAAGATGCCGAGGTAACTTCTGTTGAAACCAATGAGGGCGATTTAAAAAACTATCGTAATTTTGAAGTTGTAAAAAGGAGCCTGTAATTTTTACAGGTTTTATTGTTTAAATTACCCCATACATCAACATTGTCAACCGCTAAAAAATTCGCCGGGCAAACGGCCATCTACGGGTTAAGTACTATCATCTCCCGGATGATATATTTTGTACTAACACCAATTTATACAAGAACACTTCCTGTAGGAGCTAACGGCATTTTTACCGCCATGTATGGCAATGCTTCCATTATTAATGCGGTACTGGCTTTTGGAATGGAAACAACCTATTTCCGTTATCTACAAAAAAGAAGCGACAATAAGCAACAAGTATATAATAATGCCTTTGGAGTAGTTATAGTTGTTTCTATACTGTTTTTAGCGTTTTGTTTACTTTTCCTGGATAGTATTATTAATTACTTGCAGGCCGGCTCTGTTAAAGACCATGCTGACTATGCTTTCTACGTAAAAAGCTTTCTGATAATTTTAGTGCTCGACGCTTTTTGTATTATACCATTTGCCAAAATCCGTGCAGATGGCAGGCCCATGAAATATTCCATAATTAAGTGCGCTAATATTGCATTCGTGCTATCAATTAACCTGTTTTTCCTTTTTGGTGTTCCATTTATTATTGCCCATAATTTGCCGGGTGGAAGCTGGATGGCCGGTTGGTACAGGCCGCATTGGGTGGGTTATGTGTTTTTGGCAAATGCCATAGCAAGTGTATTTACGATATTTTTACTATTGCCCGAAATATTGCAGCTTAAGTTGAAGTTCGATAACGCTATGTTTAAAGATATGTTTGTGTATAGCTGGCCTGTACTTATAGCAAACATCTCTTTTATCATCAACGAATCTTTGGATAAAGGGATGCTGAAACACATGCTACCACAAGCTACCAGTGATCAGCAAGTTGGTATTTATGGCCAGTGTGCCAAAATAGCCCTGTTTTTGAGTGTATTTGTACAAGCATTCAGGCTGGGGGCCGAGCCCTTCTTTTTCAGTCATGCTAAAAATAAAAATGCCGGCGATACCTATGCCCGTATCATGACCTACTTTGTGATTACCGTATCGGTAATATGCGTAGCGCTTGCAGCCAATATAAACATATTGGCTTACATTATTGTTGGTGCGGAGACGCGTGTGATAGCTAAACATGTGGTACATAACGTATACTGGACCGGGTTAGGCGTAATACCTCCGCTTTTATTTGGATACCTAAGTTTGGGTATTTACATGAATTTATCGGTATGGTATAAGCTATCTGATCAAACAAAATATGGCTTGTATATATCTGGTATCGGTGCTATCGTTACTATAGTGTGTAATTTGATCTTTATTCCTGCTTACAGCTATATGGCATCCGCGTGGACTTCGTTTGCAGCTTACGCGGTTATGATGGTACTATCTTACATCTGGGGACAAAAAAATTATCCAATACCCTATAATCTAAATAAAAACCTGGCGTACATTATTACATCGGCTGTATTGGTGTTTTTATCATTTACGGTATTTAAAAGAAATATTATAATTGGTAACGTACTATTGCTGTTATTTGCATCCGCCGCTTTTTATTTTGAACGGAACCAATTAAAAGCGATATTTAAACGATGACCATCCGCATAATTAATAAATCAAACAATAGCTTACCGGCTTATGAAACAGCGCATGCTGCCGGCATGGATCTGCGTGCGAATACAACAGAAACCATTGTATTAAAACCAATGGAGCGCAAGCTGATCCCTACAGGTTTGTTCATTGAACTGCCGGAGGGTTTTGAGGCGCAGATCAGGCCCAGGAGCGGACTTGCTTTTAAACACGGTATAGGTATTGTTAACTCGCCGGGAACTATTGATGCCGATTACAGGGGAGAGATCAAAGTACTGCTGATCAATTTTTCGGCCGATGATTTTGAGATCAACCACGGCGACCGCATTGCCCAGATGGTAGTGGCCCGGCACGAAAAAGTAAATTGGGATGAGGTTGAGATACTAAATGAAACTACCCGTGGTGAAGGTGGGTTTGGCCACACTGCAGTGAAGTAGAGATTTAAAAGAAGAGATGTTATGCAGGATTTAGCGTTATATAGGAAAAAAAGAATCAAGGCGGGCAATGTTGTAGCTGTCCTGTTTCTTATTTCTTGTTTCCTGAGTCATGATGTAAATGCTCAAAAACAGACTGTCGCTACCAAGCCCTTAGCTCCCGTTGATAGCATGATGGTGAAGCAGCTTTTTTTCTCGGCCATACGCGAAAAGACCATTGAAAATACCAAGCACGCTGCCGAAATGTTTGAGCGGATCTTACAAACCGATCCGTCAAACGATGCCTCCATGTTTGAATTGGCCAATATCAAAAAATCGCATAATGATTATATCGGCGCGCAACCATTGCTGGAGAAAGCGGTAGTTATTAATCCCAATAATGAATGGTATTGGGTGGCGCTGGCTGATAGTTACGAAAAAAGTAACAACATCAATAAACTTGAAAACGTTTTTAACCAGCTTATCAGGATAAGCCCTGAAAAACCTGATTATTACTTTGATAAAGCCAACGCCTACCTTATTTTAAAAAGGTATGACGACGCGCTTAAGGTATATGACCAATTGGAGGCTATCACCGGCATCAATGATGATATTTTAGCCAGTCGCCAAAAAATTTATCTAAAACAGGGTAAGGTTGATCAGGCAGCGGCCGAAATTGAAAAAGCCATCGATAACAATCCTGGACAAATGCGGTATTATTTACTGCTGGCCGAAATTTATAACTCCAATGGCTTGGCCGATAAGGCACTCAAGGTTTTGCTGCAGGCAGAAAAACTTGATAGCAATAATGGCATGGTGCATTTGGCATTGGCCGATATTTATCGCGACAAAAAAGATAATGATGCATCGTTTAATCAATTGGTGTTAGCGTTTTCAAATCCAGATATTAGAATTGATCAAAAAGTGCGCATCATTAGCGGGTATTTTCCGAAATTTCCGGAGACCAGCGCAAAATCCAGCGCGCTTGAACTAAGTCGTGTATTAACCGTAGCCCATCCGGCCGATGCCAAAGCTTATGCGCTTTATGGCGATATGCTGCTGCAAAATACCAAGTTGAAAGAAGCTAAAGCTGCATACAAAAAATCAATTGAGTTGAATAATCAGGTGTACGCGGTGCATGAGCAACTGGTGCGGATAGAGTTAAGTGAAAACGATATGGAGGCCACTATTAAAGATGGCGAAAACGCACTGTCGTTATTTCCAAACCAGGGATGGATGAATTACATGGTTGGTGTGGCCTGGGCGCAGAAAAAACAGTATAAAAAAGCCCTGGGATATGTTACCAATGCAACTTCATTAGAACTTCAGGATAAGGATTTACTTTCGTTAAGTTTTTCATTACTGGGAGATTGTTATCATTCTTTGAATGATAACAAGAGTTCTGATGCGGCTTATGAAAAGGCTTTAAGTTATAATCCTGACAATGCGTATACGTTAAACAATTATGCCTACTATCTATCGTTAAGAGGAGAAGCACTGGATAAGGCCGCGCAAATGTCAGCCCGGTCAAACGAGCTTCAACCCAATACACCATCTTTTGAAGATACCTATGCATGGGTATTGTTCAAACAGAAAAAGTATGCGGATGCAAAGGTGTGGATGGAAAAGGCGTTGGCGCATGATAAAGAAAATAGTTCGGGCAAGTATGAGCATTATGGCGATATTTTGTTTTACCTTGGTAACACAGATGCCGCGGTAGCTAATTGGAAAAAGGCAAAAAGCTACGGTGATCAATCGCCGGTATTAGAGCGTAAGATAAATGAAAAAAAGTACATTGAATAGATTGTTAATAGCCTGCTGTTTGCTCACGCTGGTAAGTTGCGCGGCAAAAAAGCATGTATTGGTAGCCCGCAAGGCCGATTCGGCAGCCAAACCGCTTGATAATAAAAAAAGCAGCAAACTGGAAGCTATAAGGGCCAAACAGGTAAATTTTAATACGTTTGCCGGCAAAGCCAAAACCAAATTAAGCATTGGTAATAACAGTAATGATGTAACCCTGAATATCCGCATTGAGCATGATAAGAAGATATGGGTTTCTATCACTGCTATTTTAGGTGTTGAGGCTGCCCGCGCGTTGATTACCCCTGATAGTATTTTGTTGATTAACCGGTTACAGGGGGTATATTTAAGGAAACCCTTTAGCTATGTATATAAATTTGCAAGCCCCGAAGTAAATTACAAGACGCTTGAATCATTATTGATTGGTAACGCCATACCGGAGTTGTTAACCGAAAATGCCGATTTTGCTGATACCAATGGAAGCACAGCCATCAGCGGTAATCTTCATGAGCTGTTATATAAGCTTTTAATCGGGGCGGATTTTAAGGTTACGCAAACCAATTTATCAAATGAAAGCCAGGGGCAATCATTACAGGTAGTTAATAATACCTTTATACAGGCAACAAACAGGGTGATGCCATCGCAAATTGATATTGCATCTGTAGTAAAAGATAAAAAAATACAAGTTAATTTGCATTATACAAAAGCCGACTTTGATGTACAGCAGGAATATCCATTCAGTATTCCATCTGGTTACGAACCCGGCAAATAATTAGTTATGTTTGTTTAATGAAATTTTTAAAAATAGTATTTTTTATAATAGCGGTATTTGTTGCGGTTGATGTGCATGCACAAAGCAGTGCCGAATTAAAACGGAGGCGGGATAAATTATCTGAAGAGCTGGAGCAGTTAAATAAGGATTACCAGGAAACCTCTCAAAATAAAAGAGCTACTTTAAAACAACTGAGCTTATTAAAAGCGCAGATAAACCTAAGGGAAGAGAAAATAAATATTATTAACTCAGAAGTACGGAATCTGGATAACCAGATCTCTGAAAGCAATAATACCGTACATAGTTTACAAAAGCAGCTTGACCAGCTAAAAAAAGAATACGCGGCTATGGTACTTTTTGCCTACCGCAACCAAAGCGCTTATAATAAACTGATGTTTATTTTTGCAGCTAAGGATTTTAACCAGGCCTACAAACGATTAAAATATTTACAGCAGTTTGGTACCTATCGGGAGCGCCAGGCAGGTTACATACAAGGTACTCAAAAAGACCTGCATGTAAAAATAAATGAGCTTGATAAAAACAAGCAGGAAAAAAACAACTTGCTGGCCGATCAGCAAAAGGAAAAAGAAACCCTGGGTAAAGAAAAAAATAACCAGGTAAAGGTAGTTAGCGATCTGTCGCAGCACGAAGGGCAGTTGAAGAAACAGCAGCGTGACTTGCAGGCAAAAATAGCTAAAACCAATAAAGAGATCGGCGCTGCCATCCGCAGGGAAATTGAAGAAGCAAGGCGCAAGGCCGAAGAAGAAGCACGGGAAGCGGCACGTATAGCGGCGGCAAAAGCCAAGGCCGAAAATAAAACACCGCCACCGGTGGCTGCCAAGCCGGTTGTGCGCAGTACTTCAAGTATATTGAATGCTACGCCGGAGGCTGCTAAATTATCAAACGACTTTTTGGGTAACCGCGGTCGTTTACCCTGGCCGGTTGCTAACGGAGGCATAACACAAGGCTTTGGTGTTTACACCACGCCAGAGGGTATTAAAAGTGAAAGTACAGGTGTTGATATCCGTACAACCCCGGGCGGCAACGTGAGGGCGGTATTTGATGGGGATGTGATCAAGGTAGTTGACGTAAGTGGTACCTACCTGGTGATGATCAGGCATGGGGAGTACTTTACTGTATACGCCAATTTGCGGTCGGTTAGTGTGGCCAGAGGGCAAAAGGTAACAACCAAACAAGTTTTAGGAACGGTGGCAACTGATCCATCTACCGGCGAAACGGAAGCACACTTTGAGGTGTATAAAGGCGTATCGGCGGTGAACCCTAAAATATGGTTAGCACCTAACTAATTAGTTATGAACTTTATGAAATTATAATTGTATATATTTGTAACCTTAAAAAAAATGCTATGTTAAGTTCAGTTTTTTTATTTTTAAATATTGGTACAAGTGAGATGGTACTGATACTTTTTGCAGCATTGATGCTATTCGGAGGTGAAAAGCTGCCCGAGCTTGCACGTGGCTTAGGCAAAGGCATTCGTGATTTTAAAGATGCATCTGAAGATGTGAAGCGTGAGATCAATAACCAGATCAACAATTACGAGGATAAAAAACCCGAACCCAAAATTGAGGAAAGCACTCCGTTGATTGAAAATACCACCGCTCAGGAAACAGAGCATAGTGCAGAAGCTTCACCGGAGCATACTACACCGTATTCAAGCCCTGTGCCCAATACAATCCCAATTTCGGATACTTACGTAAGTACAGCAGAGGAACCGGCTACCGAAACTCATATCGACCTTACTAAGAAAACAGCAGAAGAGCCTGCTAAAACAGAACACGAAGAATTCAAGTCATAAATAATATTTACATAACATAAAACTTAAAAATCATGGGTGGATTAGGCGCACCAGAAATCATTCTGATCATCATTGCAATACTTTTATTGTTTGGCGGTAAAAAAATACCTGAACTAATGAGAGGTTTAGGAAAAGGCGTTAAAGAATTTAAAGACGCGCAAAACGGCGAAGGCAATACATCAACTTCTGAAGAAAAACCAAAAGCTTAGTTTTAAGTATCAAGTAATTAGTATCAAGTATCGAGATTTTAAGAGCTTATAAAAAAAAATGTAGCTGTCTTGATACTTGATACTAATTACTTGATACTCCATTATATTGAATTATTTCTTATTTCAACAGATAAGTTTTTTATTTTAGCCGCATGGCTAAATTTTATTCCTCTTTAAGTGAAATAAGGAGCGGGTTGCAACGTGCGGAAATTACGGTAGAACAACTGGTAAGGAATTACCTTGATCAAATTAAAAAGAATGCGCATTTAAATGCTTTTAACGAGGTATTTGAAGAAGAAGCATTAACCAGCGCAAAAAACGTTGACAACCGTATAAAAAACGGTACCGCCGGTAAACTGGCCGGTATGGTTATCGCCATAAAAGATAACATCTGCTACAAGGGACACCAGGTAAGTGCCTCATCTAAGATATTAAAAGATTTCACCTCCATTTATTCCTCAACCATTGTTGAGCGGCTGCTGGCCGAAGATGTGGTTATTATTGGCCGCTGCAATTGCGATGAGTTTGCTATGGGCGGTGCCAACGAAACCTCCTACTTTGGTCCGGTAAAAAATCAGGCTGATGAAACCAGGGTTTCTGGCGGCTCTTCTGGCGGCTCGGCTGTTGCTGTGCAGGCCAATATGTGCCATGCGGCCATCGGTACGGATACCGGAGGTTCAGTAAGGCAGCCAGCATCATTTTGTGGGGTAATAGGATTTAAGCCTACGTATGGTCGCATATCAAGGCATGGTATTATTGCTTTTGCATCATCATTTGACCAGGTTGGGCCAATTACCCGCTCGGTTGAAGACGCGGCCCTTTTGCTGGAAGTAATGGCTGGCCCCGATGAATATGATAGCACCCTTGCTCAAAAAGAGGTACCCGCGTTTTCGAGCCATATAGAAACACCGGGCAAAAAAAAGATCGCCTATTTGCAGGAAGCACTTTCCAGCCCGGGTGTTGATACAGAGATCAAAGACAAGCTTGTAAAAGCTATTGATAAACTGCGTGCAGAAGGGCATACCGTAACCCCAATAGCTTTTGAACAATTGGATTACCTGGTGCCTGCATACTACATTTTAGCAATGGCCGAAGCATCGTCTAATCTGGCCAGGTTTGATGGGGTGCATTATGGTTACCGCAGCCCGGCGGCTACCGATCTGCAGTCTACTTATAAACTTTCCCGCTCAGAAGGTTTTGGCAAAGAAGTAAAACGCCGTATTATGCTGGGCACATTTGTACTCAGCGCGGGCTATTATGATGCATACTATGCCAAAGCTCAAAAAGTACGCAGACTGATACAAGAAAAAACCGACCAGATATTGAAAGAGTACGATTTTATACTGGTACCAACAGCGCCCGAACCCGCGTTTAAAATAGGTACGCAAGAAAAAGATCCTATCGTAATGTATCTTTCTGACATCTTTACCGTACAAGCTTCTCTAACCGGTGTTCCGGCGATATCGCTCCCTGTGGGCAATAATAGCCAGGGTTTGCCGTTAGGTTTACAATTGCTAACTAAACATTTTAACGAACAGGAATTGCTGAATTTTTCAAAATATTTCCTTGAACTTAAAGAAAATTGATAAATTAGTAAAATTCGCCCTTGTCGGCTTGCGCTTCTTTAATTAAAACCCTAAAGAATGAAGAGATTATTTACGCTTACCATCTGCCTTGTATTATTGCAAATAGTTCACGCTAAACCGCTTTCTTCAGCAAAATTTAATTTTCAATGGATACCCGGCTTCCGGGATACCACAATATTACAAAGGCAAGCCATTAACCAGCCTGCCGCACCGGCTCCATTAAGGGGTATTTATGAACGTCGCTTAGATTCTATCAGTAAAGACATTCCGCTGGAATATAATGAGTATGTACAAAATTATATTGACCTGTACATGCAAAACCGCGATGAGATGGGCCAGGTAGTTGGGCTATCCAAATACTACTTCCCTATTTACGAAAAAGCCTTCCGCGACGCGGGCATCCCCGAAGAAATAAAATTTTTATCCATAGTAGAGTCTAAACTTGATCCTAACGCGGTTTCAAGGGTTGGGGCAACCGGCCCGTGGCAATTTATGTACACCACTGGCAAATTGTACGGTTTAAATATTGATAGTTATATTGATGAGCGCCGCGACCCTATACAGGCTACTTATGCTGCTGCTGCTTACTTAAAAGATGCATATCAGGAATTTGGCGACTGGCTGCTGGCCATCGCGTCATACAATTGCGGTAAAAGCAATGTAGAGCGTGCTGTGGAAAAAGCCGGAGCCAATGATTTTTGGAGTGCCCGCCAATATTTACCCACCGAAACCCGGGGCTATGTACCCGCTTTTATAGCCATGAACTATGTAATGCACTACTTTGATAAACATAACATAGTGGCGCAAGCTTGTAATTTTTCTATCAAAACAGACACGGTTATGGTGAAAAAGTATGTTTCGCTAAGTAATGTATCACAGGCCTTAAAGGTAGATATTCACGAACTGGCTATATTAAATCCTTGCTATCGCAGGTTAATTGTTAATGGAAGCACTACCACGCCGCGCAGGCTAATATTACCGCAAACAGCTAAAGAAAATTATGCTGCTCTGTACAATGTGCTGAACGAGCCGGGCGAACCGGTACAAGCTGAGCCAAAGGTAACTTATGCTTCATATACCGAAAATAAACCCGAGCGCCGCATGCCAACGCACCATAAAGTGAAGCGTGGCGAAACACTGGCCGCTATTGCTGATAAATATGGGGTTGAGGTGCAGGATCTGAAAGTTTGGAACCATCTGAAAAGTAACAAAGCTCCTGTTGGGGTAACCATCAGGGTAGCCAGCGGCGATGAGGCTTCCACAAGCGCATCGGTTAAGCAAAGGAGTAAAAAAGTGATATAAGCTGGTTGTGAAATTGCAGCTACTATGCTAACCATAACTAAAAATATAAATAAAGCTTAAAGGCCTGAATATGAATAACCCGGTTTTGATATGTTTCAAAGCCGGGTTTTTTTATACAGGTTACCATAAAAAGAATTGTAATTTTGAGCGCTTGAATTTTTGAGAAATGAACAAGAATAATAATCGTAAGCAGGACGCCTTAAACTACCACGCACAAGGTCGCCCCGGAAAAATACAGGTAGTTCCTACTAAACCTACCAATTCACAACGTGATTTAACTATGGCTTATTCACCGGGTGTGGCTGAGCCTTGTTTGCGCATTGCCGATAATGTAGAGGATGTATACAAGTATACCGCCAAGGGTAATCTGGTGGCTGTTATCAGCAATGGTACCGCCGTATTGGGCTTAGGCAACATTGGTCCGGAGGCCAGCAAACCGGTGATGGAAGGTAAGGGTCTGCTGTTTAAGATTTATGCAGATATTGATGTTTTTGATCTTGAGGTAAATGCTAAAAACGTTGATGAGTTTGTAACCATTGTAAAAGCGCTTGAACCCACTTTTGGTGGTGTTAACCTGGAAGATATATCGGCCCCAACCTGTTTCGAGATAGAACGCAGGCTTAAAGCCGAAATGAATATCCCTGTAATGCACGATGATCAGCACGGAACGGCCATTATATCCGGGGCCGCTTTGATGAATGCATGTGAGATACAGGGAAAAAAGCTTGATAAAATAAAAATGGTAGTGAATGGTGCAGGCGCTGCCGCGGTATCTTGCTCAAAAATGTACCTGTCGCTGGGTGTTAAAAAAGAAAACCTGGTGATGTTTGATATCAACGGATTGCTAACTCCTGACCGTACGGATCTGGATGATATCAGGCTGGAGTTTGCTACCTCCCGTACCGATATTAAAACACTGGCCGATGCCATGAAAAATGCCGACGTTTTTGTTGGCCTTTCTGCTGGCAATGTAGTTACGCCGGATATGATGAAGGCGATGGCTAAAAAACCGATCGTTTTCGCGATGGCCAATCCTGAGCCGGAGATCACTTATGATCTGGCTATTAAAACCCGTGATGACATTATTATGGCTACTGGCCGTTCTGATTTTCCTAACCAGGTAAACAACGTTTTGGGTTTCCCTTATATATTCAGGGGGGCGCTGGATGTTCGGGCTACTGCCATTAATGAAGAAATGAAGATAGCCGCTACGCATGCTATTGCAGAGATGGCTAAAAAGCCGGTTCCGGAAGCGGTTAACCTGGCTTATAATACCACCAGTTTAAAATTTGGTAAAGATTATATAATCCCTAAACCAATGGATCAAAGGCTGATCGTGGAGGTATCTTCTGCGGTTGCCAAGGCGGCCATTGATTCAGGTGTGGCCCGTAAGGTTATCACCGATTGGGAAGCTTATCACGAAGAGTTAAGATTGAGGTTAGGCACCAATGATAAATTGCTGCGTAATTTAACCAACAAGGCAAAACAAAATCCTAAACGGGTAGTATTTGCCGAGGCGGATAATTACAAAATTTTAAGATCGGCTCAGATCGTAAAAGAGGAGGGTATAGCCACGCCTATTTTGCTGGGTAACATTGAACGCATCAGGCGTATCATGCACGAAAATGATCTCGATCTGGGCGATGTGCAGATCATTGATCCCCGTGAAGGTTGTGAGAATATGGAAGAGTATGCGGAGTTTTTATATAAAAAACGCCAGCGTCGTGGTATTACCCTGTTTGAAGCCAGAAAGCTGCTTATTGACCGTAACTATTACGGTGCTTGTATGGTTCAGTTTGGCCGTGCCGATGCGCTGATATCGGGCTTAACTAAAAACTATGTTACCACCATTAAGCCTGCGCTGCAAATTATAGGTACCGAAATTGGTGTAAACCGTGTGGCGGGTATGTACATGATGATAACCGAAAAGGGGCCTGTATTTTTTGGTGATACTACTGTAAATGAAAACCCAACGGTTGAGGAACTGGTGGATATTACCGTGCTGGTGGAACGCTCGGTTAAACAGTTTAATGTAAACCCAAGGGTAGGTGTACTTTCATACTCCAACTTTGGTTCAAACGAAGGACCGGTACCTGAAAAAACAAGGGAAACCGTGCGTTTGCTGCATAAACGCTACCCTGATATGGTAGTTGATGGTGATATGCAAGCCAACTTCGCACTTAACTCAGATTTGCTTGCCGATAACTTTCCTTTTTCCACCCTGAACGGAAAGCCGGCCAATACGCTGATATTCCCTAACCTGGAATCGGGCAATATTGCCTATAAATTATTACAGGAAATAGGCGGGGCGGAAGCTGTGGGCCCAATATTACTGGGCTTGAAAAAGCCGGTGCATGTATTGCAACTGGGCAGTTCTGTTCGTGAAATTGTAAATATGGTAACAATTGCCGTAGTTGATGCACAGGCCAAAGCGGAGGCTGCAAAACCTACAGGTATTTTTAGTAAACTTACAGGGAAATAAATATTTTTTAGTATCAAGTAGTTAGTATCAGGTATCAAGATTTATGAAATCCCTATACTTAAAACAATTGCAGCAGTCTTGATACTTGATACTAACTACTTGATGCTATATCTATAAAAAATAAATATTATGTACGATTATATTAGTGGTAAATTAGTATTCAAAAGCCCGTCATATGTAGTTATAGACGCGGGCGGTATAGGCTATCACATTAATATATCGTTAAATACATATTCCAGGCTGGATGAAGCAGAATTTTGCAAACTATTTATCTGGCAGTACGTAAAAGAGGATGCGCTTACCTTGTATGGTTTTGCCGACGATGGCGAGCGCCGCTTGTTCTTACACCTGGTATCCATATCTGGCATTGGGCCAAATACGGGGCGAATGATGTTATCATCAATAACCCCAGCCGAAATACAGGCAGCTATTGTTAGCGGCAATGTTGCTTTAATACAAAGAATTAAAGGGATAGGACCTAAATCTGCCCAGCGCATAATTCTGGAGCTGCAGGACAAACTGCGCAAAGAAGGTCCGGACACTCTAACTGTTGTGCCTGTAAGCAAAACAGTTAAGGACGAAGCCCTTTCTGCATTGGTTATGCTTGGGTTTGCGAAGAATGCGGCCGAGAAGGTATTGGATCAGGAATTGAATAAAAATAATGGAGATTTAACCGTTGAACAGCTTATAAAGTTCGCCTTAAAAACTCTATAATTACGTACAAATTTCTAACTTGACCTTTGATAAAAATATTTACTTATAATATTATTATAAGTGTGTTGTTTATTTTGGCATTTAGTGGGCTGGGTGGTAGTGTGTATGCACAGCAACGAGTTCCGGGTGTTAAAAGAGATACGACGCAATCAGGCGCACCCGTAAATTTAACCCAACCTAAAAACGTGAGGCTTAGGGAAGGTATTTTCGATCCCGATCCGCCTAACATGGTGCGTACAATCGAGTACGATCCGGCAACAAACATGTATATCCTGTATGAGCGTGTGGGTAACTTATTATACCGGCCGCCGCAGTACCTCACCTTTGCACAGTATTTAAAGCTAAAAGGAAAAGTAGACCAGCGATTGCATTACCAGCAACTGGCCGATACTTATGCTTACGATTCACAGCAGCCGGGATTTATACCATCAATAAAAGTACGCAGCCGAACCTTTGAGCAAATATTTGGAGGCCAGAATATTGATATCAGACCCCAGGGCTCGGCCGAAATGATATTAGCCGGACAGTTAAACCAAAACCAAAACCCTTTATTCACAACACGTCAACGCAACCAGTTCAACTTTAATTTCGATCAAAAAATACAGCTCAACGTAACAGGTAATATTGGTGATAAATTAAAAATAACCACTAATTATAATACCGACGCCCAGTTTCAGTTTGATAACCAGATAAAGCTTGATTATACAGGCTCCCCGGATGAAATTATTCAAAAGGTGGAGGCCGGTACGGTGAGCATGCCCTTGAATACTTCGTTAATAACAGGTACTCAGGCGCTTTTTGGTGTGAAAACGAAACTGAAGTTTGGTAGGCTCGATGTAACCAGTATTTTGTCGCAACAACGATCGGAGTCAAAAACCATTACCATAACCAATGGTTCGCAACAGGGCGAGTTCAGGTTGACCCCGGCAGATTATGAGGCCAACAAGCACTTCTTTTTATCACAGTACTTCCGTAATAATTATAACCGGGCGCTGGCTAATATTCCCATCATCAGCTCTAATATAAATATTACCAAAATTGAGGTCTGGACAACCAACCGTACCAACGTAACTACGGATTCGCGCGATATCGTAGCGTTTTTGGATCTGGGCGAAAATAACCCGTATAACAAAACACGTATACAGGGCGGGCCGGGCTTTAGCGCTTTACCTGCCGGTTTTAAAGGTCCTGGTTTTAATCAGCAGTCTAACTCATTATTGGCTAATCTGCCTGCTGATGCACGTTTAACTAACTCTAACTCTGTAACCAGTTATTTCCAAACAACAGGTAATACAGATAACTATTCCAAGTTAACTTATGCCCGTAAGCTTACCGATAAGGAGTTTACACTTCATCCGCAATTAGGGTATATATCGCTCAATTATCCCTTAAATAATGATGAGGTATTGGCGGTAGCCTATCAGTATACTGTAAACGGCGTTCAATACCAGGTGGGTGAATTTAGCAGTGATGTGGCGGTTGATCCAGCTGCACCTAAAGTGCTGTTTGTGAAATTGTTGAAAAACGAACTGTTGAAAACCAACCTGCCAAGCTGGGATCTGATGATGAAAAACATCTACTCGCTGGGGGCTTTCCAGGTGAGTAATACAGATTTTAAACTGACCGTTACCCGGCTTGATGATAAATCAGGTATCGAGAAAACGGTTATGGAAGATGGGCAAACGACCAAAGGAAAACTTTGGCTGCAAATAGCCGGTCTGGATAACCTCAACCAGCAAAATGCCAAACAGCCCGATGGCTATTTTGACTTTTTGGAAGGTGTAACTATCGATTCGCAAAACGGGCGCATCTCCTTCCCGGTGCTGGAACCTTTTGGGTCTGACCTGGCCGCCAAGTTTAACCCCGGCGAGCAGGACCTGATCAAACGGTATGTATATCAGCCTTTGTATGATTCAACCAAAACCATCGCTCAGCAATATTTTCCTAATTTAAACAGGTATGTGATAAAGGGTACTTATACGGCTACGGGTGGTTCTGAGTATCAGTTGAATGCAGTGAATATTCCGCAGGGTTCGGTAAATGTAACCGCGGGTTCTTTAAAACTGCAGGAGGGAACTGATTATACGGTTGACTATAATGCCGGCCGTATCCGGGTACTGAACCAGGCTTTGCTTTCATCTGGCCAGCCAATCACCGTAAAGTTGGAGAATAATGAGTTGTTCGGCGTTCAGCAAAAATCATTGTATGGTTCAAGGTTTGATTATCATTTGAACGATAAACTGAACTTAGGCGCTACCGTAATGCACCTGACAGAACAGCCAATAACCCAAAACGAGGTTGCCGGCGACGAATCGATATCAAATACTATTTGGGGTTTTGATGCCAATTACAGTTCAGAATCGAGATTGCTCACCAGACTGGTAGATAAAATTCCAGGCATACACACCAAGGTACCATCTTCGATAAACTTTTCGGGCGAGTTTGCGCAACTGTTACCGGGAAGCCCAGGGGCATTGAATTTCGCAGGCTCCAAAAACGGGACTTCATATCTTGACGATTTTGAGAACAGCCAATCTATCATTGACATCAAAAGCGCCAATACCTGGCAAATATCCGGTACACCGCAGCTCTTCCCTGAATCATTTGCTATTAATGATCTGAGTTATGGTTACAACCGGGCCCGGCTTGCATTTTATAACATCGACCCTATATTTTATACCAATGTAGGCAGTATCCCAATTTCCAGATCAGAGCTTTCTAACCATTATGTGAGGCAGGTGATTGAGCAGGAGGTTTTTCCTTATAAACAATCGTCAACCGGGCAGCAATTAAGTCTGGCTACACTGAATATGGCCTTTTATCCAACCGTGCGCGGGCCTTATAACTACGTAACCACTGGTATCAACTCCGATGGTACGTTGCAAAATCCTAAAGCGCGCTGGGGGGGGATGTTCAGGAAAATGGAAACCAATGATTTTGAATCATTGAATGTAGCCTATATTGAATTTTGGGTGCTTGACCCTTTTATCTACAAACCCAATTCAGCCGGTGGTGACCTATATTTTAACCTCGGTAGTTTATCTGAAGATATATTAAAAGACGGCCGTAAAAGTTTGGAAAATAGCTTGCCTGTAAACGGCGATTTGTCGCAGGTTGATGAAACTAATTGGGGGCGTGTTTCAAAACTGCAGCCTGTAATAAATGCTTTTGATAACAATCCCGATTCGCGCAAGTTGCAGGACGTTGGTTTGGATGGTTTGAATGACAATGATGAGAAAACGAAGTTCGCTCCAATAGTAAATCAGATCAAAGGTCAGTTAAACGCGCAAGCTGCTAACGCTATCAGCAATGACCCATCATCGGATGATTATCAATATTATCAGGGCCGCGAGCTTGACCAGGCAAGGGCCGGCATTTTAGACCGTTACAGTAAATACAATGGTACCGAGGGTAACTCGAAAACCGCAGAGCAATCACAAGCCGAGTTGGGTATACAAAACTCGGCATCTACCTCACTGCCAGATGGCGAGGATATTAACCGTGATAATAACATGAGCCAGGAAGATTCATACTTTCAATATAAAGTATCTATCCGCCCGGGTGATATGATCGTTGGTCAAAACAACATCAGCGATAAAATTACAGCATCAGTGAAACTGGCTAATGGTACAACGCAAATGGTTAACTGGTACCAGTTTCGCATACCAATTACTGCCTACCAAAGCCAAGTGGGTAACATTCAGGATTTTAAAGCCATACGTTTTATGCGTATGTTCATGACCAACTTTGCGGATACTACCATATTACGTTTTGCTACCCTGCAACTGGTACGCGGCGAATGGCGTACGTTTAATACCGAAAGAAACCCGCTGAACGTAATTGCCGATCCGGTGATACAAAACCCGCCGCTTGATAACTCAACCCTTGATGTGCAGGCGGTAAATATTGAGCAAAATGGTAACCGTACACCCATACCTTATGTAGTACCACCAGGTATTAATCGTCAGCGTAATTATAATAACCTGCAAACAGACACCAAGCTGAATGAGCAATCATTGTCGTTAACGGTTAAAGGCTTACGCGATGGCTATGCAAGGGCGGCCTTTAAAACTTTTTACAATGACCTGCGCTCATACAAACGTTTGCAAATGTTTGTGCATGCCGAGGGTGAGCAGTTAAAAGACAATGACCTAAGCGCTTTTGTACGTTTAGGTGTTGACTACCAGGATAACTATTATGAGTACCAGGTGCCGTTAAAGGTTACTACACCAGGTACCCGCGACCCGGACGCGATATGGCCTACAGCCAACGCCATTGACCTGGAGCTTGACCTGTTAACCCGGGCCAAGCTAAAACGTAATCACTCTAACGTACCTTACACCGATGTGTTTAAATATGTAGAGGGTAATCAGGTAGTTTATATAAAAGGGCAGCCGGATTTGAGTCGCCTGCGTACCATTATGCTCGGCGTGCGCAACCCGTATAAAGGTGATGCTCCAGCTAATGCTGATGATGGCCTTGATAAATCAGGTATTGTTTGGTTTGATGAAATGCGCCTAACCGATTTTGACCAGCGCGGTGGTTGGGCTGCAACGGCCCGGTTTGACGCCAAGCTTGCCGATTTTGCCGATATTACCGTAGCCGGTTCTAAAACTACCATTGGCTTTGGTACGCTTGACTCCAGGTTGAACGACCGCAGCCGTAGCGATGATCAAACTTATGATGTATCGGCAAATATGGAACTTGGTAAGTTTTTTCCAGATAAAAGTGGCATTCATATACCTGCTTATGTAAACGTATCAAAACAAACCAGCATGCCGCAGTATGATCCGGGCTCGCCGGATATTGAGTTGAAGGCATCCCTTGCCGCGGCTACCAGCAGCCAGGAGCGCGACTCGATCAGGAACGCGGCTGTTGATTATACATTACGCAGGAGTATCAATTTTACCAACGTACATAAAGCTAAAACTGATCCTAACTCGCCCAGCCATATTTGGGATGTGGAAAATCTGAACGCTTCGTACGCTTTTACCCAGTACACCCACCACGATTTTGTAACGCAGAGTGATCTCGAGAAAACATACAATTTTACGCTGGCCTATAACTATACCAATCAGCCTAAATATATTAGTCCGTTTGCCAAGATCATTAAAAGCAACTTGCTGTCACTGTTCCGCGATATTAACTTCAGTCTGCTGCCGTCAAGGTTAAACTTTAGTATCAACTTTGATCGTTTTTACTCAGAAAATACCCTGCGGGATAACGATCCTAATAACTTTATCCCGGTACCCACTACAACTTTTAATAAGTATTTTAACATTACCAGGGTGTATGGTATCGGCTGGAATTTGTCGAAATCATTACAGATGGATATCGACGCTACTAACCTTTCGGTAGTTGATGAGCCTGCGGGTCGCCTTAACGGGTTAAAACGCGATACACTTTGGGATAACCTTAAAAAGCTGGGGCGTACTACCAACTATAACCATACTATCAATTTTAATTATACAGTACCGCTTAACAAAATTCCGGGTATGGATTGGGCTGCGGTAGTGGCCCGGTACAGCGCGCATTTTAACTGGCAAACTCAGCCGCTTTTCGCGATAGATGATCCATCGTATGATGTGGGTAATAGCATACAAAACTCAAGGGCCATACAAATAAACCCAACGTTGAATATGGTATCGCTTTATAATAAGTTTCCGTTTATACGTAAGGCAAATAATCCTAATTCAAAGGATAGTAAGTTTTGGCTGAACTTATTAACCAGTATTAAAAACTTAAGCGGAACATACACCCGCACGCAGGGTATATTTTTACCGGGATATTTACCGCAGTCGGGCTTTTTTGGGTCCGATGCCAATTATGGTGCCCCAGGTTTAGGATTTTTATTAGGCAGCCAGGCAGATATACGTGCTAAGGCAGTAACCAACGGTTGGATCACGCGCGATACCCTGCAAAATCAATTGTATGTAACCACGCTCAATGAGGATATGCACTTTAGAGGGATCATTGAACCTTTTAAAGACCTCCGGATCGAGCTTATTGCTTTCAAAACGCAAGACCGTAACTACCAGGCCAACTTTAAATACCTGCCATCAACTAATAATATCGAAACGCTGAGCCCGGTAACTACTGGTAACTATAGTATATCTTTTTTAACGCTTAAAACAGCATTCAAAAAAAGTGTAGGAGTAAATAATACCTCGCCGGTTTACCAGCAGCTTTTAGATAACCGTACCATTATATCGCAAAGGTTAGGCGCGCAAAATCCAAATTCATCAGGTAGTACAGATGGCTATGCCGATGGTTACGGGCCAAATTCACAGAATGTGCTGGTGCCCGCTTTCCTGGCTGCTTATACCGGTAAAAAAGCATCAAGCAGTAACTTGAGCCAATTCCCAACTATACCGATACCCAATTGGCAGATCACCTACAATGGGTTAAGTAAAATTCCGTTCTTCCAGGATATTTTTGATTCTTTTGACCTGAGCCATGGGTACCGGTCATCCTATAACGTGAGTGGGTTTACCACGCTGCTGCAATACCAGGAAGCCAATGGAGCGGCCAGTTCACGGGATTTGAACAACGACTTTTTGCCGCTGTATCAGTTTTCGCAGGTTACTATTTTTGAACAGTTTGTGCCTCTGCTGGGTGCCAGTATCAGGTTTAAGAACAGTATGACCACCAATTTAGAGTACAGGCAGAGCCGTGCATTAAGTTTGAGTATGTTGAACAGCCAGCTGGCACAGCAAAACGAGCGCATAATTGTTTTTGGGTTTGGTTATCATACTAAAAACTTCCATTTCCCTTTTGGCTGGTTTCAAGGGGCTGGTAAAGACAATGATGTTAATTTTAAACTTGATTTTGCGCTGCGAGATAACAAGACGTTAATTTACCGTGCCGACGTGGAGGATGCAGAAATATCATCAGGCGCGCAAAATATTACCGTACGGCCATCAATTGATTACGTAATTAATCAGCGTTTTAATTTGAATTTGTTTTATGATTCAAACTTAACAAGACCTTATACCTCGCAAACATATAAAAAGGCCATTAACAATTTTTGTATCAA
>NZ_JBCECK010000017.1:0-63658 GCF_039207105.1 Mucilaginibacter sp. | reverse complement strand
TTCAAATCCCATAATAAAATAACAGAAACATAAAAAACAAACCGTAGACATCCTGTAGATCGGTGTTTTTTCCGCACTGATGCTGGTATCCGGAACGATCAACTCAAATTTTTATCTGATGATTGCACTAACCATTGGTTTGCACACCAGCGGAGGCTTCGTGTTTAACACAATCTACGGTTATTGCCTGGGCCGCTTTTCCAAGAATGCTGGGACGGCTTCAGGCCTCACCGGTGGTGGCATGTATATCGCCAGTTCGACCATTAGCTACAGCATGGTCAATCTATTTGGTATCCGGACACAAACGATACTCGGCATGGCTAATATCACCGGTGTGGTATTAGTCTTTATCCTCTTTATCGTCTTTAGTAAGTTCAGGAATATTCGCCTGAAAGAAGAAGCTTCCGCAGCAGACATCACTATGGCTTCCTGATCCGCTCATTTCATTCAGCCATAACTGTATATATTTACATAGTTATGGCTGATTATATCTAAATACCTGTAAACTCGAAATCATCTTGTCTGGCCATAACTCCCGAGGCGTGGGGCCGAGATTATAACCTACATAAATGTCAGGGGCATAACCAGCTGCTTTAACGGATATGTACTAAGATTGGTAATATACTATGCCCTCCGAAGCTGTTGTTCTCTGTGCAGCCTCTTCCAGGTATAGACAGATATTACACCTGCTGGAAGGCCAACAATCTGTTGGATGTATTGGCTGGCATAATGACCATAAGCTGTACCGAGCTGGGCAGTCGGTACTCAACCGGGTAAAGCGACATGCTGTGCGGCCATCAGGGCCACCCCCGCCTACGGGGATATAAAAAGGGAGGTAATGCAGGCCATTTTGACAGAGCTTCGTTTTTGCGATATCCAATACCTTACCTGAAAGGATGTGCGCGGTGAACGGGATGGTTTCTACCTCCAATTCCATCAACGCAAAACTTACAAACTACACCACGTTTACGTTTCTAACCGAGCATTTGACTTAATAGGAGAACGCGGTGGAATTCAGAAACAAGTTAAAGTCAATATCACTTATTTGAAAAAGGTATCAATCTACTTTTAGGTTTTCAATAAAATAAATCCGAGGCAATATTTTTTCATTCCTGTTTCGCAATAAAAGCGGCTACTGCGTAAACTGATCTGTTCTAAATGATGATGCAGGTAACCCGGCAGAATTGTATAATGATGCTTCTGTCCAGTTCTTGAAAGCATAACGAAGAGCTACTCCTGCTTTTACCTGCACACAACTAACTATAACCTGGTTTTTACCCTTAACAGTCGCCTGCGCCGGATGAAATACACCATCACTACCAGCAAGTTCAAAACCAGTTGGGCTGTTTAGGTGCAGACCCTTGTAAGCATTTTTAAAAACAACGATAGCTGTCTGGCCCCTGAAGCTTGTGTGCTGCATCACAGGATAATCGGTTTCCATATTGTTGAATTTGTAAGTTTGGCCCAACACCAATGCAGCAAGTCTGTTACCAATGAGCAGCTTATCTGCCGGATGTATACGATGCTCCTGCCCAGCGTCAAGTGTAACCACCATAGCAGAGTGTGGGATATGTGCGTTAAGTTGTGCCTCACGTAAGAACGCGGTATTTCGATCGGTATAGCTCCAGGGAGTTATTTGCACATAGTAAAATGGCAGGCGGGCATTGGCCCATTCTTTGCGCCAATTTTCGATCATGGCTGGCAATAATTTAGCATATAACGCAGCATCTTTATTTGATTCGCCCTGATACCATAAAAAGCCTTTTAGCTGATAAGGAGTCAGTGGTTTAATCATGCCGTTAAATAATCCGGAAGTGAGTTCTTCCGGATTATTGGCCGGTACTTTCATGGTATCCAAGCGGGTGCAAAGTGTGATCTCTTTAAATTCATTCAATACAGTCGCACCCATCCATGATTGTACTGCTGTACTTCCCCAGCATGAAGTAATAACACCGATGGGGATATGAAGGCTATCTGCCAGTTGGGTTGCAAATGTGTAAGCTACAGCGCTGAACTGTGGCGCACTTTGTGGATTAGCTGTTATCCAACTGCCTTTAACATCAGAAGCAGGGGTTACGGCTATTTTTTTGGCAACATCAAATACACGTATATTGGGATAATTGGAGGCTGCCGCGATGATGGAATCGCTATGCAATACGTTCTGACCCTTATCATATCCTTTCAATGGCATCACCATGTTCGATTGGCCCGAGCATAGCCAGACGTCCCCCAAAAGGATGTTGTTAATGGTGGTAGTTTGTCCATCATTAAAATCAATTCGGTAAGGCCCTCCTGCTTCACCTGTTGGAACACTAACCAGCCATTCGCCATCTTTATTAGTCGTAATTGTGTAGGATTTATTGCCCCACGAAGGTGTGATCAATAATTTGATATTAGGCTTATCCCAGCCCCAGAGTGAGATCTTAGTATTTCGTTGTAAGACCATGCTGTCGGCAATGAGTGCAGGTAGTTTTAATTGGGCAATAGCTGATGTGGACAAAAGCCAGCTCATTAAAAAAAGGATATATTTTTTCATAGTCAAATAAAAGCGTGGAAAGATAATAGCTTTTTTGAAATACCTGGATTTCAAACTTCTTACGCTTATAAAAAAACAGGTGCATTATTGCAGATAGGATTCTTATATCTTATAAAAGTTTGTCTTTGTTTTTCCGATGATGTCAAAGCTGCAAACACTTGTAACGTAAGCAATATTAAAGATATTAGAAGCATGTGATGTGAGCTTTGAGATTTACAGGTGTCTGATGTTTGAGCAATATGTGATTGCTTGAAAACTTAACCTTAAATTCTTAATCATGAAAAACATTAAAAAAAATCCTGAGCCTTTTAAATTATCGAAAAGGAAAAAGCTGTTTTCCACCTATGCAATCCTTAAAATCGGATTGGCCTTAAGTATTGCGGTGGTATCGGCCTGTACCAAAAGTCAATCTGCTGATAAGCAATCAACAGTCAAAGCAAAAGACTCGAAACTGAAAACCTTATCCTCATGTGTAACAGGCTGCTGGATTGGCGTTACTAACAATGCTAACAGCGAAATTGAACTTTACAGCTGGTATGACATGAATTGGAACGGTGCCACTGCCCGAACCTGGGACTGGAAACCAACCACCGCACGCCTTTACAGCAGCACCGAGGTGTCAAAATGGGGTATACCTAATGATTTTAAATTGCGCACCGTTGCTTCATGGGGAGGTGGTGTTTATGTAGCCGTAATTGGGAATGCCGGTTTAATCACGATAGTTGACTATGCTACAGGTAACAAAAAATGGGCGGCCATAGCAGGTAGCAGCTCGGTTGATAATATACACGGCATCGAATTATTGCCAACCGGAAATGTTGCTGTAGCAGCATCTACCGGTGGATATGTGCGGGTGTATGCATCATCTGGTGGCGCAACTACCTATGCCTCTTATACACTTACCGATGCGCACCAGGTATTATGGGATCCTGCATATAATGTGTTATGGGCGGTTGGGACTAATAAGTTGGTGGCGCTAACTGTTGGTACAGCATCGGCGCCCAGCTTGACAGCTACCGCAACTTACACTTTGCCATCTGATAACTGGTGCCATTCTGTGGCTACTAAATACGGCAGTAATGATACCTTGTTTATAGCCAGCAGTAATAATGTATGGACTTTTGACAAAAAATCACATAAGTTTACCATAGCTCCCGGACTTATTAACCGTAACGGTGTGAAAGCTATCAGTAACCAGCCAGATGGCACCGTTGTGCTTACCCGTCCAGATATTTATAAGACACCGGTACCAAGCGAGCCAAGTACAGTTAATACTGATTGGACAACCAGTTACGTAGATTATTATACTCCTGATGGTGTTTATATTCGTTCAGGGCATAAAACTGGAGCGGCATATTACAGAGGGTTTGTTTATAACACCAATTACCAGTAAAAAATTACAAATAACATAAAAATGCTCTGTAAGTATTCTTACAGAGCATTTTTTATTTAAACATGATCTGGGATTACTAATGGTTAAATAAAAACCTGATGATAATTAAAACGATCAGGTAGCTTTTAAAACAGGCGCGTAAATATTTTATAGCTATGGAAAGCTGATTTTCAACGGTTCTTTTAGAGATGTAGAATTTACTGGCTATTTCGGCATTTGACAAATCTTCCATTTTGCTTAAAATGAAAATCTCCCGGCAACGTTGTGGTAGTTTTGCCAGTGCAATGCTTAGCGCATGATGAAGGTCTGTCAGCTTAAAATTGGTCTCACCCTGATTGCTGTCTGAGTAAGCTTGGTCCAGTTGCTCGTAGCTATCAACGTAGTTTAGCTTAGTGTTTTTATGATCGCGTATATAATTATATACGCGGTAACGGGCGGCGGCTGTCAGGTAACTTTTAACAGAATTTATCTTTAAGCTTTTTCGCTTTATCCATATAGCCATGAATAGGTCATTTACTACATCAGCACTTGCATCTGCATCGCGTAAATGGATAAACACTGTTTTATACACTAATTTCCAATAACGGTTGAAGAGAATATCAAACGCGTTTAGGTCATTTTGCTCTATTAATAAAGCTAATAACTCGGCATCAGTGTAAGGTGAGTCTAACATGATAATTGGCGGTCAAATTAGATGTTTTAGTGTAAAAAGAACTTTAATTAAATATGAAGATTCAACTATTAAATGGTTCATTTCAAGCAAATAGAATAGTTGTTACTTTTTGTAAAAAGTTATGTGAGGTTGTTGCCGTTACCGTGTCTTTGTTATAGCTGTTGGGCTGAACAAACATCCGCAATCACTAAAAATGACACATCAGGAACTTGAAAAACTTTACAAAAAATACATGTCAGGAGCCGCCACTACTGAAGAGCGGCGATTGTTTGAAGAATATCAGGATGGGTTTGACCTTATTGACATTCCGTGGGAAGTGGACATGGGTGACCCGGAACAGGTAGAAAAACAACTTAACCGAAACATGGCTCAGGGCATGCGTAAACATAAGCAACAGCAAGTGTTAACCTATGCGGCAAGCTCATTAATGATACTTTTAATAACAGGATTATTAATGATTCGCTTTGTTGGTCAACCCGTTAACCCGGTTGGACAACTGGCTAAAACCCGATCGAATGTAATAAAGCCGGGAAGTGATAAGGCGATCTTAACCTTAAGCAATGGTAGTAAAATAGCACTTGAAAATGCCAGGCAGGGTGTTATTTCAATCGAAAATAATATTGCTATTCTTAAAAGTAAACAGGGTCAGGTTGTTTATAGCAATAACAGGGGGACTACGCCGGCAAGGGGTGTAATTAACACCATGTCTACTCCAAGAGGTGGGCAGTACCAGCTAATACTTGCCGACGGTACAAAGGTTTGGCTTAATGCTGCAACAAGTCTAAAATATCCGATAGCGTTTACCGGTAATGAGCGTGTGGTAGAATTGACAGGTGAGGCCTATTTTGAAGTTGCACACAATCCGCAAAAGCCTTTTAAAGTAATATCGATGGGCCAGGAAGTTAAAGTTTTAGGTACCCATTTTAATATCAATGCTTATCATGATAATGAAACCACACAAACAACTTTACTGGAAGGTTTGGTTATGCTCACCGATAAGCAGCAGCAAGTGTTGATCAGGCCTGGTGAGCAGGCCACAAAGCTGGGGAGGGCACCTTTTGTGATTAAAAAAGTTAATATTAACAATGCTGTAGCCTGGAAGAATGGCCTTTTTGCGTTTGATCATTCCAGCATCACTCAGATTATGCAAAGCATCTCCCTCTGGTACGATGTGGATATTGTGTATAAAGAAGATGTAACAGCAACAGACCTTGGCGGAACTATTTCCAGATACAATAATCTTAAATCTGTATTAGCTGCTTTGCAGGCTACCGGGGCTATTCATTTTCATGTGGAGGGAAGGAGGATAGTGATTATGCGCTAATGCCTACAACAGCCCAATATCCTAAAAAAGGGACCAGTAGCAGGTCGAAGTGCTCTGGTCCGCAGCCTGTTGGCTTAGGATTAATAAAAGATCAATCTACTAATCATTACTTACTAATCTTAATCAAATGTATAAATTTTCCATTGCATTTCCCCGCAAGGGGCATTCCTGTATCCTATCAAAAATTGTATTGATAATGAAACTTACAATTGTGTTATTTATAGTTGCTTTACTGCAAGCGCACGCCTCAACTTATGCACAAAACGTTAACATCAGTGTAAAAAACGCGTCTTTATCAAGTGTGTTTAAAGAATTGCACAAGCAAACCGGGTTTGATTTCGTGTATGATAATAAACTATTAAAACAAGCAAAGCCCGTTAGCTTAAACCGCCTTAATATATCGTTACCTGATGTACTAAATGAATGCTTTAGCCAGCAGCCCTTTAGCTACAAAATCATCGATAATATGATTGTAGTGGTAAAAAAGTCAGCTGACTTAACTACAGCAAAAGCTATAGCCATTAATATTAGGGGTAAGGTGAAAGATGAAACAGGAGCTCCGTTACCCGGAGTAACTGTCAAATTAAAAGGGACCAACAATGCTACGAATACGGATAAAGATGGTAATTATAGCATTGCACTACCTAATGAAATGGGAACGCTTGTTTTTACGGCGGTTGGTTTTTTACAGCAGGAGATACCCGTAAATAGTAATAGCCGCATTGATGTTACATTAAGATCCTCATCTACCCAGCTTAATGAGGTTGTTGTAGTAAGTGTTGGTTATGGTACGCTTAACCAAAAAGAAGTGTCCAGTGCCATTTCACATGTTTCTGCCAAGGATTTACTAAATGTAGCCAGCAATAATCCCTTAATGTCATTACAGGGGAAAGTGCCCGGATTAACCATCAGTAACACTGGCGCTGCGGATCCGAATTCAAACCCAAGTGTACAGTTAAGAGGTGTCTCCTCACGGAATGCCGGCTTAGGGCCATTATATGTAATTAATAATGTTCCAGGAGGCAACCTTGAAAATATTAATCAAAATGATATTGAGTCTATCGATGTGCTAAAAGGTGGTGCGGCTTCAGCTATTTATGGTACGCGCGGCAGTAATGGTGTTATCATCATTACTACCAAAAAAGGCTCGTCGCAATCGCGCATGTTCTATGAAGGTTATTCCAGTTTTGATTTCGCAACCAATCGCTTAGATCTGTTATCAAAAGATGCCTTTATAGCAGATCGAGTGAAGCATAATCCGACACAGGCTCAGGATTATGGAGGCAACTCCGATTGGGTGGACGCAGTAACAAAGTCTCCGGCCTTTGGTCAAAAGCATACTTTTCAGTTATCAGGTGGAGGCAGTAAAACAAATTATTTCGCCTCGGCCGATTACAGAAATGCAAACGGCATTGATTTAAGGTCGGGTAGACAATCTTACGGGTCAAGAATAAATGTTAATCACACCTCGGCCGATAATATATTTTCGGCCAGTATAACCGTCGCTCCCAGATATATCAATAGCAAGTCAGCCGATTATGGTGGCTTCAAAAATGCACTGACCTTGAATCCAACTATTCCTATTTATGATAAAGAGGGCAAGTATAATTTCATTAACGTAGGTAGTTTTCAGGGTGCTAATCCGGTTGAAGTTGCCAATATTGTAAAGGCTAATCAGGAAATCAAGCAGTTGGATATCAATGGTTCTTTTAAGGTTAATATATTGCCTAATTTGAATACTATGGTAACAGTTTCTGAAGTGAGCTCTTCAATTAAAGATCAGAATTTCAGTCCTTCAACGTTAACATCTATCGTTCATTCTGGCCAGATCACAAAAACGAACTATGCTTCACAAACGCAAACGGAATATGATACCAAGAATATTGAATGGACTGGCAATTATTCCCTGACCCTGCAAAAGCATAATTTTAAACTATTGGGTGGTTATTCCTTTTCAAACTATACCACTGAGCAGTTCAGTGCGACCAACTATGATTTTCCTTTTGATTCATTCCTCTGGAATAACTTGGGTTCGGGTTTGTATAATGGCGGGGCGGCCGGACAAGGCAGCGGGGCTGTTGGGTCAACCCAGAGCAGTTCAAGGCTTATTGCCTTTTTTGGTCGTTTAAATTATGATTTTGACGGAAAATATATTTTTACAGCCAGCTTACGTCATGAAGGGTCTTCTAAATTTGGTGTGGGTAATAAATGGGGGAATTTCCCTGCTGCATCTGCCGCATGGCGGGTAACTGAAGAACGCTTTTTAAAAAACAGATATGAATGGCTAAACGATTTAAAACTTCGTGCAGATTATGGTGTAACTGGTAATCAGGACTTTGATCCTTATAAATCATTGCTGTTATATGGCAGTTTCGGTTATTTTCCGTATAACGGCACCACTTATCAGGTGTATGGACCAGTGCAAAATGTTAATCCTTTTTTAGGATGGGAGAAAGCTATTAACTTTAATGCAGGTCTTGATTTTACCTTGTTTGACAATAGGTTTTCAGGCTCTGTAAATTATTATGTGCGGACCAATAAAGATCTGCTGGGCGATTATGATGTACCCGTTCCACCAAATCCGCGCCCTACTACTTACACTAACGTAGGTACCATCAAAAACACAGGATGGGAGTTGCAATTGAACGGCAGTGTAGTAAAGGGGAGAAACTTTAGTTATGATCTGTCCTTTGCCGGTGCGGTCAATAACAATAAGTTCGTGTCGTTTTCAAATGATCTATATCATGGAGCTCCTTTTCAGGATGTAGCTAATCTGCCTGCGCCAGGATCTCCGGGTATGATCCAGCGTATTCAGGAGGGGCAAAGGATAGGTTCGTTTTATACTTATCGCTCGGCCGGGGTAAAAGATGGTGTACTTCAGGTTTATAAAAAAGATGGAAGTATTGTTGCCGGCAACCTGGCCAGTAACGATGATAAGCAATTTGTGGGTAACGGTATGCCTAAGTTCACAGCCTCGCTGCAGAATACATTCCGCTATAAAAACTTCGATCTGAGTATTTTCCTGCGTGGTAATTTTGATTACGACATCTTTAATATCTACGCGTTTTACATCGGAACACCTGCTGCGCAAACCGATGCCAATGTGCTGACTTCTGCTTACAACAGCAAAAGCAAATACTCCAAGCTAACCAGCAGTACTACAACCAGCATAGCATCTGATTATTTTCTGGAACCGGGATCATTCGTTAAAGTGGATAATGTGGCTTTAGGCTATACCTTCAAGCCGGTATCCTCTAAGCACTTTCACAGTATCCGAATCTACGCTACCGGAAGAAATCTGAAAACTTTTACCAAGTATACCGGTGGCGACCCCGACCTGGTACAAGTAAATGGTTTAACGCCTGGTGTTAATTTAGACAGAAGCGGAAACCCGGCGCTGGATTATTTTCCATCCACCCTGCAATTGATCATAGGCGCACAGATCACTTTTTAACATTTTAATTTCTGAATTGATATGAAAAAATATTTCAATTATATACCCGTGAGTATTTTAACAGTGCTGTTGCTGGTTATAAGTAACAGTTGTACCAAGCTTGATGAACATGTAGCTGATAAAATAGATGAAAGTCAGTTTTTAACACGCCGAGACGATGTTATCCGTGACTTTTTAAGACCTTTTGAACATGGCTTCTCCACTATCCAGAATGGTGACTTATTTTCCATTGGCGAGGATTGCACAGATGAAATGATGACGCCAAACAGGCAGGGTGACTGGTTAAATGGTGGCTATTATGCACGTATGCATTACCACACCTGGACAGTTAATGATGCCTTTACCAGCGGAGTATGGACAAGCTTTTATCAGGGTGTTTCATTAGCTACCAACTCCTTGCAGGATATGGAGGCTATTTCCGACCCGGCTAAACTTGGCGTAACTACAGCTGAGCTGTCAGACTTTAAGGCGGAACTGCACACTTTAAGGGCATGGTTTTATTTACGCGCTTTTGACTTTTATCGCAATATTGAGATCATCACCGATGTTAAACACTCAACTACGGGTAACAAACAATCACCACCGCAGGAAACTTTTAACTATATCGAGTCTGAACTTAAAAATGCTATCCCGGACTTACCGACTAAAGAAAGTTTGGGTGCTAATGCTATTGGCCGTTGGACAAAGGCCAGTGCCGCTGCTTTACTGGTGCGTTTATATTTAAATTCAAAAGTTTACACAGGGGTAGATAAATTTGCCGAATGTGCGGCTGTGTGTCAGGATATTATTAGCGGCAAATATGGTAACTACACGTTGGATACCCGTTGGGACGCGCCCTTTGATTATACCAATAGTAAACCGGCGTCAGAAACTATTTATGGTTTTCCGGCTACGCTGGCGCAAACCCACTGGCAGTATACATCGGCCATGTATTTATGGGGGATGACTTATGATGCGCCTACCCTTTATATGGGTTGTACAGATTTAGGGCGTGGTAACCCTCGCTTTGCTTTGCAGCCGGGCCGGGATGTGGATAGTGTGGAATATAGTTTCCAATTGGGTAAACCGTTTGTTAAATTTCAAAAATATCCCGATGATCTGCGCTTAAAGGTTTATAAAAACCTGGGTAATAGCCAGCGCGAAGGAATGTTTTTGTATGGTTACCTAACCTACAATAAAACAGTGAGCGGAAAAACGGTACCAGATACCGTACGCGGCACCAAAGGAACATATGCTCTATATATCCGTGACCAGGTAGGCTTATTCCTGGATGCTAAGCCGGGGAAAAAAATAGCGGACAAAGAATCGGACATTAACCATGCTGATCATAACTCGGGTATTTTCCTGATCAAATACCCTTTTTATCCAACACCTGACCCTAATCGAATTACCTCGGCTTTTGCCGAGATCAGGCTTTCAGAAATTTATTATTCACTTGCTGAGTGTAAATACCGTGCAGGTGATAAGGCAGCAGCAGCAGTGCTTTTAAATGCTGTGCGTAAACGTAATTATCCAGCCAATTCCCCGAGCCTTTATAAGCCAGACGGCAGCCAACTCTCCGATCAGGAAATACTTGACGAATGGGGACGTGAATTTATAGGCGAAAATCGAAGGCGTACTGATATGATACGCTGGGGTGTTTTCAGTAGCGGCACCTGGTGGGATAAAAAGCCCGACGCCGATAAACACACAGAAATATTCCCTATTGGGGTGACTATAATGGGGGTAAATCCGCAATTAGTTCAAAATCCGGGATATTAGGACTGGTGTAATATTATTCGTATCTTAGTTATAGTAAGATTTGTAAATAGTCTGCATCAAAAGTGGTTAGTAATTCGGTGCGTAGCACATAGATAACTATATAAGTTGTTGTAAGTCAATAGGGCTTTAATCGCGTTCGATTCCCCTACGGGCTACGAGAGGGGAAAAGTCACACACAGTGTACTTTTCCCCTTTGTTTTTTGCATCCAGTTAGTGGCCCGCATTGATAATTTTCAACAAATCATCTATAAAATAAAATATTCCTATAACCATATCCCCTGTAAGCATCGTTAGTGTCCTTTAGTTCTGGTAAAACAAAGTTCTTACTTTGGATGCTTAATTTTTATTCTTTTATAACCCGAAACCTGAGTTAATTAGAAAAAGAAGGTTTAGGTTAATTCCGTTCTTTTCTGTTTTGAGTGTATAAAAATTAGTGTGTGGGCCATAATGTGGATTGGATTTCTTGTTAACAATCACTTAATTAACAATTAATATGTGCTTGCTTTTAACCAGCTACTTTTGCCCCGAATTAAAAGCAGACCGTCAATTATGATATATAAGGGCTTACCAGATCAGACATTGATTCAGTATTGTAAAGACGGTGATGATAGGGCATTCAATGAACTTTTCAGGAGATATTTCAACAAGCTTTATCAATTTTCATTAAGGTACGTTAAGGATGAGACTATCGCGGAGAGTTTGGTACTGGATCTCTTACTGCGGATCTGGCAAAAGAGCGGAGAGATCAAAACCGATGCTGAAATTGCCCCATATCTTTTTACAGCGATGAAAAATACGCTGCTTAACCACATCCGTAAAAAATATGAAGCCACGCTGCCACTAACATCAATTCCCGAATATAGCCTCGCCAGCCCATCTTTAGCCGAAGATTTTGATGCCAAAGAGTTAAGGATAGTTTATGGTAAGAGCCTGGAACACTTAAGTCCGCAGCGGAAAAAGGTATTCGAGATGAGCAGGGATATGGACATGAACCACAAGGAAATTGCTACTGAACTGCAACTTTCTGTCAATACTGTTGAAAATCATATTGGTGCATCTCTTAGGTTTCTCCGCCAGGAGATACAAAAACATACAGACGTAGCCCTCTGCGTCATATTTTATTTCTTTTTTAAATAAAATTCATTTTCCATTAGTGGTTGTCTTCAAAATATGTGTAATGACATATAGAAGCATCTTATTAATGAAATGGAGCAACAGATAAATAAACAATTCATCCAAAAATATCTTGACGGGAAATGTTCCTCCTCCGAACTACAGATCATGAACCGGTTTTTGCTTCGGGAAGATGCCGAACAAATCATAGATCAGATCTGGGCTGAAGAATGGGACAGATTTCAAGAGACGGAAATTTCTGATGAGGAAATTGGCCATTGGAAGGATCGTTTTATAAAGGAACGGATGCAGGGTAGCCTGTTACCTATTTCAGAGGATCAACCAGCCAGGCGATTTTTTGCACTTCGTTATGCTGCGGTTTGGCTTACTTTGCTGCTTAGTTTAGGCGCGCTGTATAGTGTCTGTTTCCACAAACATAATACTGAAACAGAGGCGATAACCATGCTGGAACGCAACAATGCCAATGGGCAGCGTGCCCAGGTGCGATTATCAGATAATTCTGTCGTTTATCTGGCCGGAGGAAGCAAGCTGATCTATCCTTCCCGTTTTGCAGGGAATACCCGCGAGATCACGCTGGAGGGAGAGGCTTTTTTCGAGATCGCTAAGAACCACGCAAAGCCATTTATTATCCATACCGGAGCAATAAGGACCCGTGTTGTGGGAACGTCGTTCCGCATCAATGCATTTAAGCATAAGCCTTTTTTGGTTGAAGTAGCAACCGGAAAAGTGTCCATAGAACAACAGCAGGCAAAAAGCAAGGCTACACTGGCTGTACTGACGCCTGGTCAGAGCATGCTATGGCTCCATGATCATGCAGAATTGGGTAAGGTAAATGCAGATGATGTAGCAGCGTGGAAAAATGGCAGGCTGGTATTTAACGGGGCCACGCTAAAAGAAATGGCCGCTGTGTTTGAGCGCTGGTACAACGTAAAAATGATTTTTGATGATCCGGTAAAAGCAGAACAGCATATTACCATCACACTAAATTTAAACATCCCCCTATCTGAAATTATGGAGGTGCTTGCCAGTACCGGAAAATTCCAATATGAAATTCGGGGAAGACTAATTACCATCAATTAATAGAGTATAAACTAAATGCAGAAAATATGTAACAGGAGTACTTAAAAGAAAACCCGTTCCCGAAGCAGGGAACGGATTTAAAACGAATAAGCCGGAAGTTTTCGACGACCGTTCGGCTTAATGATCAATAACAGATTACCGCTATAAGCGGGCAAACCCATTATTTACCAAAAGTATGCAAAAAGGTTCAATCCTTCACCCCACAGTAAGACCCAAACTTATCTTTCTCATGAAATGCTCTTTTATTTCACTGGTAGCGCTTCTTACTTTAAGCAGTGTTCTTTTTGCCAATGAGGCAAACAGCCAGAATCTGGACAAGCTAAAAATTGCCCTGCACCTTAAAAAGGCTGGAATTAAAGAAAGTTTACTGGCTGTTGAAAAGCAGTCAAAAATAAGTTTTTCATTACCTGATGACCTGCTGGGCAAATACCCAAAGGACATCCAGATTAATACAGATGAGATCAGTGTAAGAAAAGCAATCGAAACCATTTTAAGTAACACTAATCTTCAGTTCAGGATACTGAATAACTTTATTCTGATTGAGCGTAAACCAGCCCCTCAGGTTCCTGGTAAAATTACCGGTAAAATTACTGATGCTAAAGGCGAGTCCCTGCCGGGGGCCAGTATCCGGATTGTTGAGCTTAACCAGAGTTTTTCAAACAATGCAGACGGGTTCTATAGTATAAATGTAAAACCAGGTACTTATAGCATAGAGGTTAAGTACATGTCTTATATCACACAACTTAAAACGGCTGTTTCAATTGAAGAAGGTAAAAGCACAACTGTTGATTTTATGTTGCAAGAGGATAAAGGCGTACTTAACGAAGTCGTAGTAACGGCATTGGGTATTAAGAAAGAGGTGAAAAAACTTGGGTATGCAGTGCAGGAAGTTAAAAGCAAGGCCATAAGCCAGATACCGACAAATAACTTCGCGACCCAGTTAAGCGGAAAGGTTGCTGGGTTAACCGTTTTTAATTCGCCCAATCTGATGCAGCAAACAAAAATTGAACTCAGGGGCCGGGAACCATTAATTGTAATAGACGGAATACCCGTTAACTCTAATACATACGATATCAATGCATTGGATATTGAAAGTATTTCAGTTTTAAAAGGCGCGACTGCCGCTGCGCTTTATGGTTCTAAAGGGCAAAATGGTGCTATTCAGATCACTACAAAATCTGCAGGCAAAGAAACTTCAATAGAGTTGAGCCAAAGGTCAATATACAGGGCGGGCTGGATTGTTTTTCCTAAAACCCAGACCCAATATGGAAATGGTGAACAGGGAAAATACGCCTATTTTGACGGGATGGGCAACGGAACTTTTGACAACGATTTTGTTTGGGGGCCAAGAATGGACGTAAAAGATCCCTCAACTCCAAGCGGATACTGGGAAACCCCGCAATGGGATAGTCCTTTGGATGCCAATGGCAAGCGGATACCTACTCCATTTATTTCCAGGGGCAAGGATAACCTTAAAAACTTTCTGGAAACTGGAAGTACTATCAGTAATTATGCCTCCATATCCTCATCCAACGATAAAACCAGTGTAAGATTGGGGCTGGGTTACGATTACACAAACGGAGAGGTTCCCTCCACTGAGCTGAAAAATTATAACGGAACCCTAAATGTGATCTCTCAGGCTACTGACCGTCTGAAATTGTCCACAACGCTCCAATTCAATAAACAAGATTCACCAAACTTTCCGCGCCTCAATTATGGCAATACCAACATTCTGTACGGAATGCTGATATGGGCAGGAGCCGATGTGGATATGCGGGATTTTAAAAATTATTGGAAACCAGGCAAGGAAAATTATGAGCCGATTTACTTCAATTATTCCTGGATCAATAATCCGTACTATATGGCTTATGAGCAAACTCAATCTTTAAGCAGGAATAAGTTTTTCGGCGTGGCCAGTGCAGATTATCAGATCTCCAATTCTTTTAGTGCAACCTTAAGGCAAAGTGCGGAGGCGACGGCAACAACCAATCAGATGAAATATCCATATGGATACATTGGCGCTAATGCCATCAAAGGTAATTATGAGCTGACCGATGAGAATGTTTCGGAGTATAACACCGATGCATTTATTAAATACGCTTCAACTCAGGGAAAATTCGGCATTAATGCTTTTATAGGCGGAAGTGTAAACTTTAAGCAAAATACACTTCACAATTCAAAAACACAGGGTTTGCAGGTGCCGCAGATCTATAACCTTTCCAATTCCATAGGCTCGGTTTTGTCAACAAATTCTTTAACGCAGTATGCGAGAAACAGCTTATTTGCTTCAGCTGACCTGAGTTATGACAATGCTTACTTCCTTTCTTTAACGGAGCGCGTTGACGTATCCTCTGCGCTTCCAAAAAACAACAACGAATACAGTTATCCATCTGTGTCTGGTTCGGTGATCTTATCCAAGCTGCTGAATATGCCAGGTTCAAGCTTTCTTAAAGTAAGGGGATCATGGGCAATGGTTAGGGCAGATCTGGCACCTTATCAATATGCGAGTTACTATAACCCATCCATTATTTATAACGGGAATAACTCGGTCACCTATTCCCCGGTTTTAGGAAACGAGCAGCTCAGGCCTCAAAAAACCACAGGATATGAATTGGGTACAAATGCATCCTTCTTTGATGGAAAGCTGACCGTTGACCTGACAGCCTACAGATATGTGGATTCGGAGTCTATTTATGATCAGAACGCTTCATTGGCTTCAGGCTTTACCAAGTATAAGATCAATGGTAATAGGTTTAACCGCTTTGGTTATGAAGCGATTATAGGAACCAATCAAAAAATTAGCAGTAATGTAGAATGGACCTCTAACATTAACTGGAGCATGAACAGAAACAAGCTTGCCGAAATTTATGGCGGTGCGGACAACCTTGGGGGAATCAGGGTTGGCGACCGGATGGATTTGTACATAACCAGCAACACCATGCAAAAGGCCCCGGACGGTCAGTTGATCATTGGGACTAACGGGTTACCGGTTAAGGATACCCAGCTAAAAACATTAGGCCATATTGGAGCAGACTGGACTGCAAGCTGGTTTAATAGTTTTAGATTTTTTAAACAATTTAACTTCAGCTTTTTATTGGAGGGCCGTGTTGGTGGTATAGATCAGGCGAATCTTAACCAGCAACTGTGGTACTCTGGTGCGCATCCGGACGCAGTGGGCCCGGATCGTGAGGCTTATGCCCGTGGAGAGGCTTATATTGCAAAGGGGGTAAACCTGGTAGACGGCAAGTATGTTCCAAATACTTACAAAACGACTTATAAAGACTTTTCTGAGCAATATTGGTACCGTATGAACGGTGAATCAAACGTGTTTAGCCTTACTTTTCTTAAGCTTAGGGAATTATCAATTGGTTACGATGTGCCAAAAGCATGGCTTGACAAGTTAGGAGCGAATCTTAAAGGTGTTTCGTTTAGTGTAGTAGGGTCAAACTTATTTATCGCTTCATCTTTCCCGCTGTCTGACCCGGATATTGGGAATGGAGGTACCAATGGCAATCTACTTCAATTCCCTTCAACAAGGAATGTTGGTTTTAATTTAAATGTAAAGTTTTAAGACAAAAACGAATGAATAAGATAATTATATACCTGATGGTAAGTATGATTGTTATGCTTGCTTCCTGTAGACCAGATAAATTTAACAAAGATCCAAACCGTCCGACTGAGGTTGGCGCACAGGCAATTTTACCAAATGTAATCTTCAACAGCTTTAAGAACCGTTATCCATGGCAGCCTGGGCTGGCTGTAAGACATGCTACGGCTACTTCTGACAGGCAAGCCTATCAAACGTATGAATGGGCAAATGGTGACTGGGCAGAATTTAACTTGCTGCGCGATGTGACTAAAATGATGGAAAGTGCCGGAGGTGCAAAAGAATACCTGGCCATTGGGAAAATTTTAAGGGCCCATAATTTTTTCTTTTTGACCAGAATGTATGGAGATATTCCTTACAGTGATGCGCTTAAAGGCCAGGAAACAGGTAATTATCAGCCCAAGTATGACAGTCAGAAGGTAATTATGCTCGGCATACTTAATGAACTGGAAGAGGCGAATCAGTTGTTGATTAATCCCGGATCTACCCTTACTGGGGATATTATGTATAACGGGGACCTTAAAAAGTGGCGTAAACTGGCAAACTCTTACAAATTGAGAGTATTGCTTATGCTCAGCAAAAAAGAAAATGATGCGGATTTGCAGGTAGCCAAACGGTTTAACGACATTATTTCTAATCCGGCGCAATATCCAATTTTTGAGAGTGATGATGATGAAGCCAAAGTAAATTACCTGGATTATGAAAACATACGGTATCCGCTTTATATGGATTTTAATGTCCGTAACAAACGTTTTATAGGCAAGACCCTTGCTGATATGTTAAAGAGGCTGCAAGATCCACGTTTGTTCTATTATGCAACACCATTTTTAAACGCTGCCGCGCAAGGTAAAACAGGGTTTGATGCTTATGAAGGGATTGATGCTTCAAAATCACTTACGGCCGCTACCGAAGATGGATCTACGGGTAATTATAGTCGTGTAAACAGCCATAATTATACAGAGCTACCAATCGGAAAACCTTCGCTCGGATTTAGTTATGCTGAACTGATGCTGGCCATAGCTGAAGCAGCTGAAAGAGGATGGGTACAGGTAAGCGCTGGTACTTATTATGAACGGGCTATTCAGTCTTCATTCAAGTTTTATGACATAGCGGGCTCTGCAGCCAATTATCTGGTCAGGAATCCGCTTTCGGCTGTTAAAGATAATGCATTGACCCAGCTTTATGAACAACGCTATATTCTGTTTAATGCGCAGTCAGATTTTGAAGCATTCTTTCATTATCACCGCACGAATTTTCCCGTAATTGTTAATGGCCTGGGACAAGCTACTGCTATAGTGCCATTCCGCTTGCTTTATCCTACTGATGAGCAACGGGTAAACGCGGCAAATTATCAAAATGCACTGAAAGCACAGGGCTTCAGCGCAGACAATATTCTGATGAAACCCTGGTTGTATCAATAAATTAATATGATGGGGCTTTTGATGATGATCAAAGGCCCCATTTGATAAATGAAAAGATTATGAAAAGATTGATTTTAATTTTAATCTCATGGATATGCTTGCAGGAATTTTCGAACGCTCAAAACAACAGACCTATCCCTGTTTGGAAAGAAGGTAACCTGGACATTATTATTTTTAAAACAGGCAGAGGGGATGCTATATTCACCATTATGCCGGATGGTACCACCATGCTTTCTGATCCGGGAGAACTGGATCTGACAGATCCAAGAACAGAATCAGACAGGAACTCCAGGGCTTATCCAAACGCTTCAAGATTTGCTGATGAGTGGATAGCCAGCTATATACGCCAGGTGAGCCCGGCAAAGAAGCCTTCATTTGTAGATTATGCGTTTATTACACACTTTCATGATGACCATTACGGGTTAATTTATGATGGTGCCAGGAAGTCAAGAAATGGAGACTATTATTTGTCTGGTATAACCGGGGTAGGTGATCAGGTCTCTTTTGGGAAAATTCTGGACAGAGGATATCCAAATTACAATACACCTGTAGACATCAGGGCACAACTTAAAAAGAATCATCAGATCAAGGAGTATAACACCCTTGTCAATTACATTCGTTATGCCGAAGAGAAAAAGAAGAGGGATGGTACAAAAATAGAACAGTTTGAAGTAGGAAGTGACAAGCAAATTGTGTTAAATAATAATCCAAAGGCTTACCCTGGTTTTTCAGTACGGAATATACAGGGTAATGGCTGGGTTTGGAACAAGGCAACAGGGAAGAACTTTTACGTTTACCCGGACACCACAAAATATGTTCCTTCAGAAAATGGCTTAAGTTTAGGCTATCTGATTACATATGGCAACTTCAAGTTTTATCACGGGGGGGATATTCCCGGGGTAGTGACTATAGGTAACCCTGACTATTATGATGTGGAATCAAAAATGGCATCTTCAATAGGAAAAGTAGATGTAGCTATTGCTAACCACCACGGCGGGAGAGATGTTCTGAATCCTTTTTTTATCAAAACCCTACAGCCAAGGGTTTGGCTTGAGGTAGTTTGGTCAAGCGACCAGCCTTCACATGAAACACTTACACGTATGCTTTCCAAATCCATTTATCCCGGTGAGCGGGATTTATTTGCAACCGATATTTTACCTGCTAATAAAGTGGTTATCGGGGACCTGATTGATAATAATTATAAATCCACAAGCGGACATATCTGGCTGCAGGTGAAACCGGATGGTAGTTATACCGTATCTACACTGGAAACGGTCAACAATAAGTTAAGCCTGAAAAATTCTTACGGGCCTTACTATAGTGAAAAGAAATAGCGGCAGAATAATCCGTACTTATTAGTTAACAAAACCTAAATTTTTTTGTGAGAAAAGTAATCCTTCTTTTGATAGCCGTTAGTATGTTTGTACAACTAAGGGCACAGGCTGTCAAAACTAAAAATATAATTATTGTTACCCTTGATGGCTTTCGCTGGCAGGAGCTTTACCGGGGGGCAGATTCGGCGCTGATCCAATCTAAATTTACCAGGGATAAAGATGAAGTGATAAAAAAGTTCTGGGCACCTGACGTATCCGGCCGCCGAAAACTGTTATTGCCTTTTTTTTGGAATGTAATTGCAGAAAAGGGTCAGTTATACGGTAACAGGGATTTGGGAAATAAAGATGAGGTTGCCAATCCGTACCGTTTTTCCTATCCGGGATACAATGAAATCTTTACCGGTTTTCCGGATGTAAGGGTAAATTCTAACGATCCCGTACTAAACCCCAACGTAAATGTTCTTGAATATTTAAATAAGCAAAAAGGGTTTGAAAATAAGGTTGCAGCTTTTACTTCATGGCATATTTTTCCGGCTATATTGAATGAGAAACGTTCCGGATTGCTAATAAATTCCGGTTATGCCGACTTTAAGGCCCCTAAGGCCGGTGAGCGGCTGAAGTATCTGAACGGGTTGCAGCACAAAGTACCTGAGTTGATCGGGCCTGATATACGCCTTGACTTTTTAACCTTTGAGCTTGGCAAAGCGTACCTTAAACAATATAAACCACGTGTGTTATATATGGCATTCGCTGAAACTGATGACCTGGCACATGACGGCAGCTATAAGTTCTACTTGCAGTCGGCCAATAAAGAAGATGGTTTTTTGAATGAACTATGGCAATACTTGCAGACTGATCCACAGTATAAAGATAAAACCACATTAATTATTACCAGTGACCATGGACGGGGTGAGGTACCCCTTGAAAAATGGATGGGGCATGGAACAGATACGCCAAATTCGGAACAGTCATGGTTTGCCGTGATAGGTCCCGATACGCCGCCAGCGGGTGTAATAAAAACCCAGACTACAACTTATCACAAGCAATTGGCCCAGACGATAGCTGGATTACTTGGCTTTGATTTTAAGGCTGTCGCAGGGCATGAGGTTGCGGATGCGATAGTCAGTGTTACAAGACATTAAAAAAAATTACCATGAACTTGACCTGTTCTAAAAATTTAGATATTATTTTGAGAATAGGTCAAGTTCATGGCAGTTTTTCTATTATGGGCAGCGGGCTGATTAATAACTAACAGATATGCCCAGGTTAACGGAAGCCCCGCCGCCTTTATTGACAAGCCATTTCAGCAATGATGTTGGTACCGAGAGACAACCCTACAAGAAAAATAATTATGATCCGACTATCTGGAACAGTCACGCGGGACGTGCTATCGGACACAAAACCGAAATTAGGGCCCTTAACAATTATCTGAACAGTTTGCAGACCAAACTTCGAAACGCACATCAGGAATTAATCGATGCCAACCAGCAGGTAACAACCGAAAAACCCATTCCATCAATTTCAAATCTATCATCACTTGCTTAACCACGCGACCTTTTGTTCGCTTTGGTGGGATTTCGCTATGATATCGCCATACAGCTCAGGCTTACGGGCCTGGATATAACGATAGCCGCCTGCAAGCGTAAGCTTATCAGGACTTACTTCAGCGATGGCTATTTCATTATCCAGCGACCTGCACTCTGCTATGACATCTCCATAAGGGTCAATCACCATTGCACAGCCGTTTTTCAACTGGTCGTGATCCATGCCAATCGGGTTCGAAAATATAGCGTAGATCGCGTTATCATAGGCCCGGGCTGGCAACCATTTCATTAGCCAGCTACGGCCTTTTAAGCTGTCAAATTCAGCCCGCAACTGTTCGCTGTTAGCCTCCTTGTCCAGCCATAACTTCGCGTCAACAAAGCCTGCGCCAGGCCTGGTTGATGGGGTACACATCGTTACATGTGGCATAAAAATAATATCGGCCCCCAGGAGTTTAGTCGCTCTTACATTCTCAATAATGTTATTGTCGTAACAAATAAGGATACCGCACTTCCAACCCCGCAATTCGAAAACCGTATAACTGTTTCCGGGCGTCAAATGTGGATTGATAAAGGGATGGAGCTTGCGATGCTTAGCCACCAGGCCATCGCCATCTACGCAAACGTAGGCTTAAAAAGATTTTCATCGGCATCCTTCTCAAACAATCCGGCAAGTATGACAATGTTAAATTCATGGGCATAAGCTGTTAGTACATGTAGACTCGGTCCATCCGGAATCAGCTCCGCCAATTCCAGCATTTGTGGCTTATCCAGGTGTCGGGCAAAAGTATAGCCGGTAACAGAGCATTCATGAAAAGCGATAACATCCGCTCCTTCTTGGGCGGCCTGCGCTGTCAGCTTTTTAATGACCGAAAGGTTATATGCCTTATCTCCGCTCTTGTTTTCAAATTGTGCTGTAGCTATTTTCAGATTTTTCATGAATTGCTCTTTCATTTTTTTCCAATTTCGAATATACCTAATTCTATGTTATTATAGACAGTCACGCTGTCTATAAAAGCATTATTCATCTCCGCAAGTCAGTGATAACGATTTATTTGAAGATGAAGCAAGCTTGCTGGTCTAACCAGTGTAAATATTTTATTATCAATAACTTGCGGTGTATTAAACAGAAATTAAATTTCTTAGTAAAACATTTTATTTCTAATGGCATAGCTATTGTTAATGATGGTTTAATTATATCTATCAACCTTTAAATTAAAGTACTATGAAAAAATTTACATTGTTATTTACCTTCGTATTGATGGGCATCATGTTTCAAGCGCATGCCCAAATTCAAAAAGGAAATGTTTTGATGGGCGGCGATATCGGTAACCTATCTCTGGGTCTAAATAGTCCAAGTACTTTTACAGCTGACATTACGCCTAAGGCGGCCTGGTTTATCAAGGATAATGTCGCATTGGGAGCCTATGGACGTTTCGGTATCTCCACTGAAAAAGGCACCGGATCAGATGTACGTTACGGCATCGGCGCATTGGGCCGCTATTATACCGGATCGGACGTGGAAGTGCTAAAACACGGCCGGATCTTCGCTGAAGCGAATGCAGGTATTGGCGGTCAGAATCTCCGCGGACCTGGCGGGTCCACCAACGGGCTGGAATTAGGCGTTGGCCCTGGTTTTGCGTATTTTGTTACGCCAAGCATTGGCTTAGAGGCGCTTTTGAAATATAATGGAATTGTTGGATTTGGCAGCTCTGCTTACCAACATAGTTTGACGCTCAATTTCGGCTTTCAGGTATATCTTCCCGGGCAAAGCACTGCTAACAAAGTGAAAAGTGATGTGAAATAGTACGCTTTGCCGATAAAAGACTGACCAGAGATTAATGTTTGAATAACCGAATTCGCAAAGTAAATGGTTATTCAAACATTGATTTGACTATTTCATCTCTCAAATGAAATTCCTGACTATATCCATCCTATTGCAAACATCTAACCGAAAAATATTTTAAAATCCGCTCTTTTATCAACAAAGCATGTCCCTGTGGCAAACCAAACAAAGCTGATATTGGATGATGGATATGTGATCTAAGAAGTCAAAGCATATCGACAAAAATATTCCAAAACTTACAGCAGCTGATATCTCACGGATTTATAAGAAATCATAGCAACCACGCACCGAATTGCGCACCGCGTGTTTAATAGGCCTTGGAGCTTTTAATGAAAGAGGTCGAAGGTGAACGAATTTGACGAACAGGGTTCATGAAAATGTTTCTTTTTCTTGGTTGCCACTTTCCTCCATATTGATTTTACTATTTCTGATCTCCAATTCCTCAACGGTTAGCTTACCAATATGCATGTCTACAAACGAAGCCCTTTTAACAGATAAGCGACCAAGATAAAACGCTCCGATCGCGACCGACCCAATCGCGATGCATCCAAGCGCAAAGGCTCCTGTTACAGCCCCTCCTATCGCTCTGGCCCCCAAAGCGTAAGCGCCTGTAGATTTTGCACTTTTCATTTGCTTATTAATGTTTTTTATTCCCATTATCTTGTCCAAGTTATTTCGATTTACTTTGCTAAAGTACCGCAGATCAAAACGGATCTGCTCAAGATACGGCACCAGTTGCTGAATACTTTCAAAGGCCCTCCAGGCAGGATCTTATTGGCCAGCAGATCATAACAGAGCTCGCCATAGAACTTGCTAATACTATATAACTGAACGAACAGGCCGTTTTCTTCCCGGTCTGCCAGGAAGTTACCCTGCAGTATAACTACTGCTTTTTCAGGTTCGTTTAAGTTATGGTATTCTTCAATCGTTAGCATAACACTAATTTAAGTAATTAGTCTGTTCTGCAATGCCCCGCATCAAATAAATGATTGACTTACAGAAAGGAGATCGTACAGCAAATACCAACGGGGATAATGCGGTGGCCGTCGGTAGAACTTACCTCAACAACGAACTAATTGAACCATCCTACCTATTAACTTTAGGAAGATACTTGTTCTGGAAAAAAGTCAATTTATCAGCTATAACCTGAATGAAACCGTATAAGACATCTTGAATGTTACACATCTTTCAGGATCTATGAATGATCAGGCAAAATATACCGGCTGCGTTCTTATAAGCCCTTGTTAATAAAATACTAAAAATATTAGTATTTTATTATATTTGACCAAACTTTTAATCATGCAGTTAACCGTAAAAATATACCTGCGGGGCGAGGCTAAGATATGGCTTAACCGGCGCAACGGTGCCAGTGAAGTCATTCGTATTATCCCCGCATACGCGCCTGCCGGTCATCAGTCTTATGAATTATATACCGCTTATGACCAAACAGGCGAAAACCTCGGCCGGATTTTATTTGATGCACAAGGCTATTGGATCTATGACGGAAGCGACTTGGGAATCACAGAACAAGAACAGGTTGCCGCATTTATCATTAGTTATGTCGAGAGAGTATAATTATGGAACAACTGGCTCTGTTTGCGCATGCCGGACAGACCAAAGGTTTACCGGAAGATTTCCTGGCATATTCCCCAGGCTTGTGCAATCAGCAGGAAAGCGATCTTTTACTGCAAAAATTTACTGCGGAGCCCCCTGGAACCAAACTGTACAAAAGCTGTATGATAAAGAGGTAATTATGCCAGGACTAACTGCTTGGTACGGTGATCCTGGTACAGATTATTTGGGTTAACTCAATCTAAAAGATTGTCTGCAAATTTGACTATAAGGAGTTGAGGTAGGCAATAATAGCATCCCGTTCTGTTCTGCTGAAATTACTAACCTTATTTTTAGCGGCTAAAGCTTCTCCCCCGTGCCACATGATCGCTTCCATCAGATTACGGGCGCGGCCGTCATGTAAAAAATTGGTATGTCCGTTCACCTTTTGGGTAAGTCCTATGCCCCAAAGAGGAGCAGTACGCCATTCGCTGCCGGTTGCTTTGAAATCCGGACGATTATCTGCCAGACCGGGTCCCATATCATGTAACAATAAATCGGTGAACGGATGGATCAATTGGTTGCTGAGTGAAGGAAAGCTGACATCGACCGCCGTACGCATGTCCGGTTTATGGCATTTATCGCAACCTGCCCGGAGAAAAAGTGCTTTCCCGTTAACAACATTTGGGTCAGTGAGATTGCGCCGGGCCGGCACCGCCAGGGTGCGTACATAAAACTGCGTGTTATAAAGCAGGCTGTCCGTCAATTCATAGGTCTTGCTGCTGGGTGCGCTGTCAAACTGTGTCTGCCCCTGGCTGCTTTCCAAAGGAAATAACATTGTTGTAATTCCTATATCGCCATTATATGCCGCGGCAGTTTGTTGAAGCAGATTCGGTTGATTGGCTTTCCAACCGAAACGTCCCAAAACACTTTTTTGATGTAATACATCCCAAACATAATTAGGTTTCCCGCTAATACCGTCACCGTCCTTATCGTCAGGATCAGCATTGGCTAATATGCTTTGTTCACGGATTGCTTCCAATAAGCCAAGACCGAAAACAGGAGCGGCAACACGTGGCGATAGCAGTACATTACCTGGCATAGCTGTATATAAACTGATAAAAGCATAGTCTGGCGTTCTTAATGAGTAACTAACACCATCAGCAAACTGGTAGGCTTGTTCCGTATAAACTATCTTAACATCGCCTTCGGCGGTAACCCCGACTAAGGCACGTGTCTGTAATTGATCGCCATACCCAGGAACGGGTACCGGTCCGCCATGCGAGCCTTCTCCTGGGAGACTTAGCCTGAAAAGCATGTTAGCCGCGGATTCGCCGATGCCCGGGACCTTTCCGCGCCCATCAGAAACATGGCAGGATCCGCAGGAAACGTTATTAAATATCGGCCCCAGGCCTGGGTTCAGGGGCGCGGGGGCCGATACGAATGTAGAATTAAACTCCTTGTCGCCGATCTCATGTACACGCACGAGGTTGGCAGCCATACCAGAAAAAGCGTGCGAGTACGCTCCGCTGCCCTCATCGAATGCGGTCTCTGCACCTCCGTTCAAAATCTCTTCATTCAAGTTATTCTGACCGGCATTGACCCCGGCTTTGCGACAAGCCAGTTGCAGACCTGTCAGCAGGGTTAAGACGATTAAAATGGCGACAGTTGTTTTTCTCATTATAGACCTAAGCTATTATTTGACATATTGGATGACATATGGCTTCAGCTTATCGTTAAGCACCGTAGCCAGATCATTAACCTTGATCATCGCGTTTTGCACCAGGCTTTGCTGGGTAGTTATAGCTACACCGAAGGGAACTGTAATGGCTTTTAGAGCTGCTACAGCAGCGGCATGTTTACTCTTGATTTCTGTATCCAGCGAAAGGTTGTTTGTGCGCACCAAATCTTCAAGCCCTTTACCATCTTTGATAAAACGCCCCTGATAAATGTCCAGTACGCCATTGATATTATTGGTAAAATCAATGATCGAATTTTTGGCAAAAGGACTTTCTTCCAGATTCGGATCCTGCGCGTCAAACGGCTCTTTCATTTTGCCGTTGGCAACCTCATCACATATACCATTCATCGCATCGACGATCTGAACGTACGCCGCCTGTTGCGTAGTAAATTCTGTTGAACCCTTTCCGGCATTAGCGAGTTGATGCTGGTAACCGCCGGTGGTCCATACGTCGCGTACTTCCTTAGCCAGAGTGAGCAGGTTTTGAGTGAGGCCAAGTAAATATTCTTTTTCCCGCGCGGTGAATTGCCCGGCGGTTTTGTTGCCATCCTTGCCCCAAAGTATGTATTCTACCGGGTGAAATCCTTTTAAGGATTCATCAAGGCTATTGATATAGGCTTCATTCAGGGTATTGCTACTTTTCAATACATTGTCAAGGGCATTGAAATCAACCGGCCAGGTATCGATACGCGGATCGATGTTGTTGGCTTCGATAGGACCAAACAACCAGCCTTCGGTTTGTTCCCAGGTTGTGCGGATGGCCTTCCATTTGTCGCGTGCAGCAGCAAGATTGGCATCCGTGGTCGTGGTATTCAATGTGGTTACCGAAGACAGTAAATCCTGTGTTTTAGCATACATATCCTCATACGAGGCAGTACATACGTTTGCTGCAGTTTCTGTTAAAATTTCGGTCTTCAGGTCAGACGTATCGGTTGGGTTATTATTACTTTTTGAGCACGACAGACCCAGCAGGGTCAAAGGTAGCGCCACTAAGGCCACTTTGGTAATTGATCTGTTCATAGAATTCAGTTTTAGCTTATGTTGATAATAATTTGATTACTTACCATTTCCACAGGAAACGACTTTAACGGATGGAGTGCCGGTTCCTTAATAACATTCCCTTTTAAATCAAATGCACTCCCATGTGCACTGCAAAAAATCTTATTGGATACGGGGGTAAGTCCAACCCCTTCATGCGTACATCTCAGATAAAGCGCATGATAACCTTCGGGATCTTTCACCAAAAGGATATCATATTCCAATTGCTTGGTCCGGACTACCAATAAATTGCCTTTACCGGCAACAAAGCTATTAGGGTCAACTATAAGCTGACCGCTATGACCAGCTGTTGATTTGATCATTGGCAAAGGGCTTGCACATGACGTCAATAAGGATGCACCCGCCGCCGTAAGCACACAGGCTGTACAACCAGAAATAATAAAATCGCGTCTGCTGATCATTCTTTTAAAAGTTATAGGCTACGCCAAGGTTAATAAATCCATCATTCTTAAAATATGGAACCTGTTGCGGGAACGGGGTTACAACCAGGGCCTGATTAAAATCTCCCGTAATCCGGCGTACATAATCTCCTTTGATAGATACGCCCCTGATTGGTTTATAGGTGAATCCCCCAACCAGATAATGCTTTTCATTCGCTTTATTTTCTATCCCGTTGGATGGAACTTTTGCATTGAGATTAAGGTACTCATACCGGCCAAAGACAATAAATGATTTTGTACCATGATTAGCAGGATACAGAAGATCGTAGCCTACCTCGGCATAGCCGCCGTACATTTTTTGCGGTGTATTGTTGGCAAATGCCCGATTGATGGCGTCTGCATTTTTTATGTTGATGATCGTGGCAATGGCCCGTATCCCAATGCCTGATTTGTTGTATTGCCCATCTATCTCCCCTATGGTTACCGGGTTACCAAATGCGCCGGAGTTGAGCTGCAGACTATCAGCCACGCGCTGTTCCTTAGCCGTTGATCCCCCGATATATCCTGATGCCTGAAATCTGAAATCAGCTATATAGTATAGCAAAGCTGCATTTAAGCCAAGATTCAGGCCGTTTGCTGCCTGCCCCAGCTGCCGCCCGTCGCCGATACCATTATTTCCGTTAAACCCTTCCGAATTAAGCCCATTAGTAACCGCAACGCTGTAATTAAGCCCTTGAATCTGCCTGAACTGTCCGTATAAACCGACGCCTACCTCGCGCCAGGTTGTGGGTATGATCTGCTCTTCCAAAAAGGGGCGGTCTACACCATTAAATGTCGTCGGCAGGTGATTTTCGTTGATAATACCTATACGGGGAACAAAAAGGCCCGCTACCAAATAGGTATTGGGATTTAGGTTGAACTTAAGAAAGGCCTGTTCCATCGCGATCTCACCTTTGGAAGAAGAGCTGCCGTTAGCGACCAGTGCGTCTTCGACTTCAAGTTCTGTAAAAAGCGAAATTTTGTTGCTCAGCTTGTGACCGACGAAAAGTACGACACGCTTAAGACTTGCTTCCGCACTCTTCCGCTTGGTATCAATTCCATATTTTGCCTCCCCGTAACCAGAAATCACAGTGGCCTGCTGTTTGTAAATAAGGCCGGCAGCGAGGGAATCTTCCTGTGTCACTACCTGGGCCGACAATTTAATGGCGAATAACGTTAAAAAAAATGCTAATAAGGTTATTTTGAGCTTCATGCGATTTATAAAACGACGAAGATATAATCTTATTTAGATTAATTAAAATTAAGAACGCTTTATTTTTAAAAAGCAAAAAATAAAAAATATTTACGCGTCAAAGCAATTTTGTCCAGATTTTCTACAGAATTATATCTTTTAAATACAATTCGTATAACTTTTATTTTTTGCATGTTTATTTATGGCATTTTTGTATGGAAAGCAGCCAGTTTAAATCAAGCAAGGTGGTCATGGTATTTAGAAACGCTCTTGGAGTGCCTAACCGGCCTGTTTATACTGACCTCGGCTGCTTTATTCCAAACGACAAAAAATTAGGATTTGGGAATACCTTGAGACGAAGCTAATGGTGATCCCAATATTTGCACAAGGATACGTTTTCGATAAGGGTGTTCGCAACGCCAATAATACAATTACACCATCCCCACCAAGGTTTGAACTTACATCAGTATAAATAGAAGGTTTCCAATTATTCATGATCAACAGGTTGCCGGCACGATCGATATTGGTGGAGGTGAGTCTCATAAACGGCTCATAACATTTTCCGGTGCCTTTGGTATCTTTTTAGGGCTCGTTTGGTGGTCATGTAGTTGCTGGCCGTTAATCAGTTTCACATCGTCGCCACAGGTAGGTAAGGTCATTATTCTGACGCTGTCAGCATCATTGTCATTTATAACGGTTACACCCCAGGGGGCCCACCATGTCAAGTGTTTTGCAGCGGGAACAGGGTTAAAATCAAATGATTGGTTAAAAACCTCCAAAGTTTATAATCTAATTAACATCACTGCTATTCGCGCACCCCAAACTCTTCACAGGGTTAGCCAATGCCGCCCTTACTGCCTTGTGCTCTACGCTTGGCCAGGTAACGATCACTGATGCCTATATTGCCATGATAAATATAAATCAAAGATCATTGTGACCCCATGGCCCTAATTATATTTCGTGTAAGCCGCTGCAAAAGCGTTGCGTCTTCTGTTACAATATCAGCATCGGCAACCATGCCTTGTTTTAAGGATATTGTTTTCTTCATATCTGATTTTTTGTTTTCAAAACTTACCTTTGATATAAAAACGCTATCCTTATAAGGCACATCGGAGATATAAGTTATACGGCCTTTTAATATCCCGTATTCCTCAAATCTGTAGCTCCTTAATTTGATTAACACCTGCTGTCCTTGTTTAACTTTCCCCAAATTATCCTGCGGTATATTCATCTCACCAAAATACTTTTCATTACCATTATTGATATAAAAAACATCTGTTGAAGGAGATACCATCTGGTTCTTTTGTATGTTTCCTGCAAAGGTCACCCTCCCATTTTCAGATGCGCTTAATACATATTTGTTTTTCCAATCCTCAGCCTGGCTTATCAAACTATTTAGAGCCTGCCCAAATTTTGTCTTTTCTTCTACAACCTGGTTATCAAGTTCTAATATCTCCTTTTGTTTTGCTAACAGATTGGTTTTAGCCGTAATAAGCGCGGCATCTGTCTGTATCAACGGCGATTTTTTAGAAAGGTATTTACTTTCCTGCTGCCTGAGCTCTGCAGGTGTTTCTACTTTTTGCTCGGCCAGTTTACTATGAACTTTATAATCTTCTTCTGCTAATGTGACGTCGCGCTGCTGCAACACGCGCTCATTATTCAGCTGAGCGGTTTGCTGATTTAAACTATTGATGTCATTTACCAGATAGCTTCGCTTTTTTACCAGAAACCCCCTTTGTACAGTAGTATTATATGCAAGAAATGATTGACTAAAGGTTTCAAATGCAGTTTGTAATTCACCGAGTTGGTCATAACGTTGGTCTGTGAAAAAATCGGCAAAAGCCACCTTTTCGTTTGTAAATTGCTGTTGAAGTCGTTTTAAAGAGGTTAATAACTTTAGCACCTGTTCATGGCTTGCCGTACTTTCAAGGTAGGCTAATGGCTGATCGATACTAACTATCTCATTGTTATCTACAAGAAGTTTATCCAACCGTACTGTTATTTTAGGAACAATAGGTTTTGCTATATTCGGCGATGTGATAATAAGTTTGGTCTTAATTATCTCAGGATATTTTATTAAAGCAGATAAACTTAATATCAGTACTAAGGCACAAAAAAACACGGTGGTGCCCCAGCGCAATACCCAAGAAGGTACAGCTGTGATAATATCCTGTATATCGTCGCTATGACGGCCAGAGTTTTCTATTTCAGTGATATGTGGCATAAATATTTATCAGGTGCCTAATTCAAGTTGATTTTTTACAAGTTCATAATATTTCCCCCTAAGTGCGGTAAGTTGCTGATGGTTACCCTGCTCAATAACTGCACCGTTATCCAGCAAAATAATGTTATCGGCATTGCTTACCGTACTTAAGCGGTGCGCTACCACCACCACTGTACGTCCGCTAAAAAATGCTTTCATATTATTCATGATCACGCGTTCATTATTTGCATCAAGCGCGTTTGTGGCTTCGTCAAAAAAAATATACTTCGGATTTTTATAAACGGCGCGGGCAATTAAAAGCCGCTGGCGCTGGCCCTGGCTTATACCGTTACCCTCGGCACCTATTTTTGTTTTTAATCCGAGCGGTAAGCCCTCTATCAGATCCTGAATGTTTGCTACGTTTATAGCGTGGGTAAGCCTGGTCTTATCCGGATAATCGTCGCCCACAGCAATGTTACGTTCTATGGTATCTGAGAAAATGAAGCCATCCTGCATTACAACGCCGCAGGCATTGCGCCAGCGTTTAAAACTTATATTGTTTAGCTGCTGTCCACCCACTTTTATTTGGCCGGTATCGGGCTCGTAAAACCGCAATAGCAGCTTTAGTATGGTTGTTTTACCACTACCACTCATACCAACAATGGCCGTGGTTTTACCTTGCGGAATCTCCAGGTCTATATCCTGTAAAACAGGTTTATTCCCTGCTCCGGGATACCTGAAAGTAACATTATTTAGCCTGATGCTTAGGTTTTGCGGCAAATCGTGATTAAATTCTTTTTCTACCGGTTCTTCATCAGCCATTTCATGTATCTCACTCAATCGTTCGAGGCTTATTCGTGCATCCTGAAAGTTTTGGATGAACGACAAGAATTGTTGCACCGGGCTATTAAGCTGGCCTATGATGTATTGTACGGCCATCATAGCACCAAGTGTAAGCTGTCCGTCAATAACAGCCTTAGCACTTAAGAAAGTAATCAGCAGGTTAGTTGATTCATTAATAAATGTAGAGCCACCTTGTTGATATTGACTTAAGGCGAGATTTTTAACATTAAACTTAAATAAACGGGCTTGCAGGTGCTCCCATTCCCATCGCTTTTGTTGCTCACAGTTATTCAGTTTTATCTCCTGCATACCACTAACCAGTTGCACAACACTGCTTTGGTTTTTGGCCAATATTTCAAAGCTTTTGTAATTAATATTGCGCCTCCGTTTTAAGAAAGCCATTATCCATCCCACATACAGCACGCTGCTAAACAAGTAAACAAAAAATATTATAGCATTATAATAGGCCAATACCACCGAAAATACAACCAGGTTAAATATGGAGAACAATGTGGAAAGCGTTGACCCGGTAAGAAAACTCTCTATGCGCTTCTGATCATTCATCCGCTGCATAATATCGCCCGTCATTTTGGTATCAAAGAAACTGATGGGCAGTTTCATTAGCTTTATCAGGAAATCGGTGAGTATAGATATGTTTACCCGGGTGCTAATATGAAGTAATATCCACGAGCGTATAAACTCTACGCTTACCCTGCCTATGATCAGCATGGCCTGTGCAATAATAACAATGTATATAAAGTTGAGATTGCGTGTGTTAATACCAATATCTACCACAGATTGCGTAAGAAAAGGAGTTATAAGCTGAAGCAAGCTTCCAATGCCTAATCCGAAAAAGAGTTGCACAATCAGCTGTTTATAAGCAACCAGGTAGCGCAATAAAAAATTCCAGGTTACTGAGTGGTTTCTCTCATCTTCCTGCTCATAAAAATAAGGCGTTGGGGCAAGAAGTAATGCAATCCCATCATTTGTATCTGTATCGGAAACCCAGTTTTGGATAAAATCTGCATCGCTTAAAGTAACAAGTCCACTACCGGGATCGGCTATATAATAACGGTTATTTTTTATTTTGTACAACACTACAAAATGGTTTTGCCGCCAATGCAGTATGCAGGGCAACTCCACCTCTTTGAGGTCTGTTAAATTCAGCTTGGCACCTAATGACCGGAAGCCGATCTTTTCAGCAGCTTCACTGATGTCCAAAAGTGAGACGCCTTCGCGATTGATCTCGCAAAGCTGCCGCAGCGTTTGTATCTTAAAGTTACGACCAAAGTGCTTTGCCACCATGCGCAGGCTGGTTGGGCCACAGTCCATATAATCATGTTGTTTGTAGAAAGGGAACGACATTGGTATATATATTAAAACCCTACAAGTTAAACAATTGAAGGCTTTTTTTAGATTTTATATATTTATTATATAAAATATGTTTTCTCATCCTGCATTTTATAATATAACTATTGTGATTAGAACACGATTTTACAAGATTTAATACCAAAAAGGTTAATTAATTGTATATTGAGAAGCCTTTAATATTTACCTATATTTTCTTTATGAGTTATAAATTTTCCTTTTGTACGGTTTCGATGAACCGGCTTCACCATTTAAAGGAAACCTTTATCCGGAACATTGAAGACAATGTGGATTATGACAATATTGAACACATTTTGTTGGATTACAATTCCAGCGACGGAATGGAAAAATGGGTAAAGGATCATTGTGCGACCTACATCGAAGACAAAAAGGTTGTATACTACAGAACTGCTGCCCCACAAAATTTTCATCGTTCACATTCAAAAAACATGCTGCTAAGGCTTGCCGAGGGGGATGTGGTTTGTTTTATTGATGCCGATAATTTTACAGGAAAGGGTTATGCTAATTATATTAATACAATTTTAAAAAACAATCAGGATGCCTTTGTAAGCACTATTGGCAAAAGGGTAACAAACAACGCGACAGATGTATTAGGAAGAGCCTGCTGCAAAAGGTCAGACCTATTGAAAATAGAGGGATACGATGAATCAATGGCTGATTATGGGATGGAGGATGTGGATTTGGCAAACCGATTAGAGATTTTAGGAAAAAAAAGGATTTTGCTTAAAAAGCCTGAATATTTGAACGCCATTAGTCATTTCAATGATGAAAGAACAGTATATCAAAGTAATAATTTACAGTTCAGGTTATATGTACATTACATCAACCCCTCTGTAAGTGAGCTTCTTTATATGTATGATAATAATACTTTTTCTGTTGGAATGGTTACAGATAACGCTACTCTTCACTCAGGTAAAAAGTTGAATCTGTTTAAAAATCTTTCTTGCGAACTTATGGACAGAAACTGGGTAAACGGGAATTGGCGTTTATCTGACAATACAATCTGCCTTACCGATGAAGTATCCGGAAAATCAATGGGTAATTTAACCTATGAAGATTCGGTTTTGAAAGTCATTAATATTAATGATAAATGTTTTTATCTGATTACCAATCCCGAAGTTGCAAGTAGAGCCCAACATTCATTCTCTATTTTAAGAAATAGATACAAGACCAGGCAAAACCAGTTGCAAAAAATAATTGCGACCAACGATGGGAATTTTGGCAGGGGAAAGGTTTTTAAAAATTTTGACTATACTCATCCAACAATATTGTAATGACACCTATCAATTACGTTAAAAGAACCGATTTACTTTATGTATCGTTATTTTATCCAAGAGATGCATGGCATAAGCTTATAAAACGTGCGGTCATTCCTTTTTTAAATTTATCTTCTGAAAGGTATGGCATACATTATATTTGCCATTTTAATACTTACAGAGGGGATGCTATTAACTTTACCATCCAGGTAAAGCATAATAAAAATGATTTTGTGTTATTTTTCCATGAATATTTTCAGCAGTATCTAAATGATAATCCAGCATCTTCTGGTCGGGATCAGGAGGAGTTCGAGTCTGTTTTTATGGATTTTCCAATCAATAGCATACGTTATGGTTTACACGATTTCCCTTTTAACGGCCGCAGAAGATTTGACCTGAATAAGTTATTCGTATTACAAGAAACATCAACAATATTTCTTGACGCTTTAAGTAAAGGTGGAGATACGTTTGATGTAACAGCGCTGGCGCTTAACATATACAGTAATTGCCGGATATTTTATGAAACGTTAAACAACAAGGCGGGCCAGCAATTAAATGGACAGGGAATAGATACCCAATTGCAGGACTTGCTGGATACTCAATATGACGAAAATATAGAATTGGTTGAGCAGGTTATCATGAACAACTATAATATTATTTATAAGAAAAAAGCGCCAAGGAATCATGGTTGGTTAACCAGGTGGTCTGATTTAAGTAAAAAACTTATAGAAAACAGACCTTCTTTATCATCGGGTTTTTCAAAAAGCTCATTCAAAGAGTTTATTGCCTATTCCAAAAAGCAGTTGGGATTGGCTCAGGACGAGGAGGTATTGATCCAGTATTTTGTAAATAAGGCAATTAGCGAATCCATATATACAAACCATTAAAAGTAAATCAATATGTATGAACCTGTGATCCCCAAAGTACTTCATCAAACCTGGAAAAGCACTGATGTTCCGGAACATTTTGCTATGCTTACTGAAACATGGAAGGAGCATCATCCTGATTGGGAGTATAATTTATGGACTGATAAAACTAACAGAGAGTTCATCGGGGATTATTGGCCGGGTTTTATTGCCCAATATGATAGTTACACCAATAATATTCAGCGCGTAGATGCAGTTCGGTATCTTATCTTACTAAAGTTTGGAGGGGTTTATGTTGATATAGATTTTGAATGTTTAATGAATATTGAACCTTTACTGCAAGGAAAGGAATGCGTATTTGGCCTTGAGCCTAAAGAACATGCCCAACGTTTTTCAAAAGATAAGATCATTTGCAATGCTTTTATGGCCAGTATTCCCGGGCACGATTTCTTTGCCAAAATTTACGAAAATTTAAGTGGTGTTAAGCTGAAAGATCAAAATACCGTATTAGATATTTTAGAATCAACAGGTCCTTTTTTATTATCAAAAGCTTATGAAGAATATGAGCAAAAACAATTGATCACACTTCTTCCGCCTGAACTGATCTATCCGCTGACTATTGAGGATAGCCGGATGGTAATGGCGGGTGATGTAACTGCTGCAATTGAAGAAAAAATAATGAACAGTTATGCTGTTCATTATTTCTGGGGTAACTGGTGGGAATCTATTGGGATAAAAGATTAATTAATAAGTTATAGTCAGCGTCTATATTAAATATTTAAGATCCTCAATCTGATAGCCATGCGGAAGTCTTCTTCCGTTTATAAATATTGTAGGTGTAGCAACAATGTTTGTTCTGTCACACCAGTTGCTTTGATTATCAAGTATTTCCTGTGTTGAATCTAAATCTGCACCAGGAAAGGACCTTGTTAATGCATTATACTTATCCCCTCTCGTATGGTACCAGTGCTTGATAGGCAAAGCCATATTTTCGACAGTATTTGATAACCCTAAAAAATATTTCACTGCTTTACGTTCAGGGTCTATTACTATGTCGCCTTCGCTAAATACCACTTGCAGGGTAACATTATCTTTTACACTAATAAGTTCATCCAATGTTACATGAGCTTTTTTACAAGCTGCACAGTAAGGATTTGAAACCATTGTGATCACCTTTTCCAAGCTACTATTCCCCAAAATTATCGAGTCTTTACGATCCAGAAGTCTGTATTGTGCTTGATTGCTAAGCCGGTATTCAAAAAGATCTCTTTGGTATTTAAAAGTTACCAGGTCATTCTTAACCGATACCAGCTCATTTGCCTTTAAAGCCAGTGGTTTAATAAAAATCCACAATAAAGAAGGTAAAACAAAACAGATGATCAGCGTACTCACATCTGCCATTGTTATCAGTTGTAGTTGTGACAGCGATTTTTGAACAGGTAAAAATACAAAAAACTCGAGCCAGAATATAGCTTGTATGCTGCAACAAAATGGGCACCAGACTTTAGCAATTTTCCACTGATAATAAATTGAATAAAAGGTGTAGGGGAGGCATAAGAGGTTAAAAAGAGCTAATGAGCTCATGATCACAGGAGAAGTTGAATTGAATATCAGCAACAAAAAAGTACCCGTAAAGTAACAAAAACCAACTTCAGACCAACTGATCCCCTTGATTAAATTAGCGGCAGGAGAGGAAAGGATTGTATTACAATTAGACTTTTTGCCAATTTTACATAACCGGGAGATAAGCGGGTCGTTTGAATCAACACTTTGAATCAGAAGGAGTATGGAAATAATAACACCGGCAGCTTTAAGTAATGTAAGTATAGCAACCGGAGCTGTAATACTTTTTAAATAGGAGAGCTGTATGTTTAGGGATAATAATAAAAGCAGTAGAGCCACAGTTATTACGAATGGGACCCTGTACTGATTTATTAACTCTTGCCTTTTCTTTTCCTTGTAATCTTGTAAGCCGGCACCTTCTGTTTTTTCGGCAATGAGAATAGTTGAGTTAAACAGTGATTTAAATGTGGCTCTCGGCATTTTATACTTGTTCCACTTGTCATTACTTAAAGTAACAAACCTCTCATCAACTTCATTTACTACCGCAAATTCCCCATCATTTTGATCCAGAAAGACAATGAATGGAACAGGGATATCATCTAACGTATCTTCCTGAATTTTAAAGGCTTCGTGTGCTACATTCCAATATTCTAAAACCTCACTTATGGCAAATAAACTGTTACTATCGGGATGCCTTTCAAGTTCCTGAATAACTGAACTTTTGGTTATTGGAATTTTTAGATACTGTAAATATTTAAAAAGGGTTACAGAAATATTATCATTTATCATATAATTCACTAAAAATTTCAATAAACTATTTTATAACGTAAACAAACATAAGCATGTTAGGTACCTCCCAGGTACCTAACATGTTTCTACTGATACTACCAGCAAACGCTATAGGGCTGGCCCCCATACATAAGACATGAGCTGGGTACGCAAGGGCCACTGATACATGATGATCCTGAGGAGCATTGATTATAACAATCGCTCCTTGAACCACCCTTCACCTGTTTCATTTCTTCCTTTTTTAACACTTGTTTAATTCCGGTTAATTTTAAACTCAGTTTTTTCATAAATTTAGTAAATTTTGGTGCCTCATTTATTCGGGTTAAGCTTTCCCTACCCTGTTTGTTAAAGCCAGGGAACTTTACTGTTCGCGAAACAATTTTAGGTTCTCCAATATTTCAATCCCTTTAAATCGGGCACATATCAGAAATAAATCTTCTCTTGCAGGAAAAAATCATTTGCGTCTCGAACGCCTCTTGCCAACACAAATAGGTTGCGAAGAGTGTATTATGATAGTGTTATTTAGATTTAACTACTGGTTGATTAAAGTTATATAAAAAGTAATCAAAAATCAGATATTTAATATTTTAACTGGCCGAATTAAATAGTTTTCATATATCACAGATGATGGAACCTACTGTGAATAGGATGGCTGTAAATTGAGGCGAGATTGAAATTTTATTATCGGAGTTTTTAAGTATTGAAAAATAATTCATTATAAAGATTTCAATAAACTCCTTGCAAGTAAAAACTAAAGTTATGTTAGGTATCTGACCGATACCTAACATTTTTTTACTATCCGCAGATCAGGTAGGGTTGGCCTCCATTATGGGTGCATGAGGAGCCGGGATAGCAAGTACCGGAACCACAGCCTATCGAAAGCTGGCATTCATCCAGACAACTTGATAGTGAACCGCCGCCCTTGATCTGTTTCATTTCTTCCTTTTGTAACACCGCTTTAATTCCGGTTAATTTCAAACTCAGTTTTTTCATAAAATGGTTAATGTTGGGCCTCATTTATTCGGGTTAAGCTCTCCCTACCCCGTTTATCAAAGCCAGGGCACTTTACTGTTCGCGAAACAATGCTGTATCTCCGATGTTTTGTGGATTGAATTTTTGGTTATTGAAGTTTTTAGGTAGTTATTATTAAAGAGCTATCAAAATTCTGGGGAACTTTCAATGAGTTGCCTTAAATTAAAAAACTAAAAGTATATTAGGTATCTATCAGATACCTAATATACTTTTACTAAATGCAAACCATGTAAGGCTGGCCCCCACTATGGGAGCATGAAGAGGCTACGCAACTACCTGGCCCCCCAAAACATCCACTAAGGAAGCATGCATCTATACAATCGCCTGGTCCCCCGCCTTTGATCTGCTTCATTTCTTCTTTTTTTAAAACCTGTTTAATTCCGGTTAATTTCAAACTCAGTTTTTTCATAAATTGGTTAATGTTGAGCCTCATTTATTCGGGTTAAGCTCTCCCTACCCTGTTTATCAAAGCCAGGGCACTTTACTGTTCGCGAAACAATGCTTTATTCTCCAATATCTTGGAAATTGAACTTTTAGGTTATTGAAGTTTTTAGGTAGTTATTAATTGGTTGTCAAAATTCTATGGAACTTTCAATGAGTTATCTCAACTCAAAAGACTAAAAATATGTTAGGTATTTAACCGATACCTAACATATTTTTTACTAACCGCAAACCATGTAGGGTACGCCATTATGGTAGCAGGAAGAGGGTTGGCAAGAACCTGCCCCCCAGCATGATCCAAAGCTGCTGCATTCATCTATACAATCGCCTAATCCTCCGCCTTTAATCTTTTTCATTTCTTCCTTTTTTAACACTTGTTTAATTCCGGTTAATTTCAAACTCAGTTTTTTCATAACGTTGGTTAATGTTGGGCCTCATTTATTCGGGTTAAGCTATCCCCACCCTGTTTATCAAAGCCAGGGCACTTTATTGTTCGTGAAACAATTTTGTATTCTCCAACACGTCAGCCTATTCAAAGCAGGTACATATTGGCAATAAATTTTCTACAGGAAAAAGAGTTACAGCTCGGATAGCTACTTGTTAAAACAGGCAGATTACGAGGAGATTAGTATAGTTTAGATTTAATTATTGGGTAATTAAAGGTATATAAAAAATAATCAAATGCAAAAATCAGATATTCAATATTTTAGATGTAGTTATTTAAATAGTTTTAATATACCACAGATGATGGAACCTATTGTAAATATTTAGATAGGAAAGCTGTATGTTGAGGCATAATATCAAATTACAAGTTCCCACAATATTGAACCCCTGGTTATCGGAGTTTTTAGGTTATTATTTAAAAGAGTTATCGAAAATTATAATTCACTAAAAATTTCAACAAGCTACATTACAAAGTAAAAACTATAAAGACATGTTAGGTATCTATTGGAGATTATGATGAAGGAGACCACACCATTTCGGCGCAAGCTACTTTTCAATAATCGAGGAGTAATACAAATTTCAGCGGTACTCTTTTAGAAGCATTACAAAAAGACCCAGGAATGGCTAAATTTAAGGCAGTTCTATTTAAATATTTGGCAGCTCATCCTCAATTGACACCTCAAGAAAATCGTAATACCGACTATAACTTTTTTAGCTTTGGTGGTGGAATAATATATCACGGAATTGGTAGAGGCAGCATGGATATGGTTACTCATTCAAATTGGTCAGAAACAATTCAAGGGTCTGAAAAATGAAAAAAATACTTTGTCTACTCATTATGGTTTTTTCCTTATTTGCATGTGATCAAAAAAGAGGAGGCAATTCACATATTGATAAATTTTACACGAATAAGGGGGGATTTGATTTATCGCGATTTCCTCTCCTTAAGCCGTATGAAATTTCAGCTGTAATACCAGGGCACGATTGGATAATTACATCGATAGATACAAGTGAAGTTCTTGGACCTATACCTGGTACAAAGTTTATTAATGTAGTTGATTCAGTGATTTTTGTTCAAAGTAATAATACAATATTAGATGGGCAGCCAATAAAAAAGGCCTGGTTTGTAATTATTCCTAAGCATCACCTACTGCGTGGATTTAAATCTCGACAAGAATATTTAAATTTCCTTTCTTCAATGCACGTAAATGATCCTAAAATGTTTGACGTAGAAGAGGTTTTTCAAGTTTTTGATAACAAGGATACTTTGGATTGGCAAGAACTTAACAGGAGATATTAACATAGGGTTTCACCCCCTAAAACGAGCTGGGTAACTAAACAAAGAGGTTGGGTGCCACTTGCCAACTAGTATGCATTCGGGCGAAATGTTGAAGATTGAATAATGGACCGATAACGAGAAGTCAAAAAAAGGTACGGTTAGCACCAGGTAATTAAGGATGTGTCTGGCCGCGGTGAACTCTAACGGTGGCCAGACGCAGGCGATGCGGCAACCGTGCTCTTAGGAACGGTATCATAGACTACATAAGCTAAACAAATCATAAACGAGTTAAACGGAGGGAAAAACTCGATTACAATAAAAACAGTAGATGGACAGACACGATATGATTTAGATGGGGCCGCACATGGTGGTCTTCCTACTCCTCATAAACAAATGTAGGAATAGGTACGTTAACGGGATTCTTAAAAGTATAACATGAGAGAGTAAAAAGGCCCAGCCATTAACGTAAGCTGAAATCAGCGTAATAAGAAAGTTTTTAAGAAAATGAGAGAGATAGTTTTAGATAATCCTCAATTGTTTCAAAATTTGATTGAGTTGAAAGATTATGACTTATACATTGATTTGCATAATGACTATTATTGTTGTTTAATAGAATATTCAAATATCCTTCAAACGATAAAAATTAATTTTAATCGGTCGAGTATATTAAATGACATTGGAAGCGTTGTTATAATATTTAGTGGTGCTGAAATTGCAAAAATAGATTTTCTCTTAGATAGCTCTATTCAAATGAAACTTACGCTTGACACACTTTATCGCGGAAGATTCGAAATTGACAGTGAATTATATGAATACAGGGACAAAAATAAAGCATATTATTATATAGATTTTTACGAAGAGAATCATTCTATGGAAATATTTGCCGAGGCACTGAGAATAATAGTCTATGATAATAATGAACTCCGTTGTCCATAGGGTTTAACTCTCTGCTGGTGCGTAGTACATTGAAAATCATGTAAAGTATTGTAAGTCAATTGGGTTTTGATCGTGTTCGATTCCCTATGGGCTACGAAGCCGCTTTAGGAAACTAAAGCGGCTTTTTTGTTTTCGGGCCTGCCGCAGAAGTTTAAAACTTCGACATAAAATGCAGAGGTTATTAATCACTTTTATTTTAAAATATTAAGACACCAACAATCACAAACCTGCTATGAAAGGGTTCGAAAACGGTTGCCTAAGTGTTTTAATAGTACAGTGCAAACACGGATTGGAAGACACACGGTACTCATGAGCAATATTATTATCGATAAAATTTCGGGATACTACCAAGCGGCAGGTTTATAATCTTTCAGTAATATGCCAAACAAAGTTTTGTTGCCTGCAAGCACGTCAGTTATTGGCTGGATGATGCGCATGGCGCCATCAAGCGGATCAAGCGGAGGTATTTTTAACCGCTCAAATTGCAAGGCGCGTTTACTTTCTACTGCTCCGGTTGATATCCAGCCTACATCCACCCCTGTCATATAAATACCGTCTTTTATAAAATCGGGCGCTGTGGTGCGGGTTAGCATATTAAGCGCGGCCTTTGTCATATTGGTGTGAGGATGAAAAATAGTTTTATATGGATAGTTAAACTGTCCTTCAGACGATGTTACATTGATCACAAAGCGCTCCGCATGCGGGCTGTTAATCATCAGTGATTTTAGCCCGGCAATCATCCGGTAGGGTGAAATTTGATTAATTAGGTTAACTTCCAGCAGTTCTTCCAGGCCGATCTCTGTAAGTGTAGAGTTCCAACTGTTCTGGTCACGATGATCTACCGGCTGGCCAAAGCGGTTTATTTGTAACTCGAGCCCTTCTGGCATTGGTAGGTTATTTTGCAGAGCAGTTACAGGTGTTTGATTGGCGGTTATCTGTGGTGCCGGATTCTGTAATAATAATTGATGTTCACGGGCAATTAGTGGCTGGTAATAATCTGCCGTGTATTTTATGGTTTGCGCTGCATTGTTAACCAGTATGTCTAAATGAGTAAAATGAGCTTTACAAAAAACGATAAAATGATCTACCGCCTGCAAGTTCCGCAAATCAAGACCGTAAACAGTAATGGCGTTTTGCCAGGTTATGTAATCAGGCTCTTTTTGCAGTTGTTCTAACGCCAGTGCGGGGAAACGCGTAGTTAGCAATACCTTAGCGCCAGAACGCAGAAACTGAAGCGCAGTAGCATAGCCTACTTTTACACGACCGCCCGTAACCACTACGTTATAGCCCTCAAAATTGTGCTGCTTAAAGCGGTGTTCATAATTTAAAGCAGCACATGCCGGGCAAAGCCGATGATAAAAAAAATGTAATTGAGTGTACCCTGCGTTACAGCTGTAACAAAAGCGTGTATTAAATAGTAGTGCAGGCTCTGGGTTGTGGCTGGTTGTAAAAGCAAATTCAGTTGTTTGGTTGCTGGCATTGCTCACCACAGCTGTGTTTTTAACCAACAGGTTATCGTGCTCACGCCTTTGCAAGGTGTTAACTTTTTTCTTTTGCTTTTTAGCCTGGCGATGAATATCGGTGACCAGTGTTTTGAGACGGTCATTATCGGGATTCTCAAAAGGATCGGATCTGAGCGTTTCCAATACTTTCATGCAGGTTTCCCACTCTTCAAGACTAAATTTGTAACTCATCTTAATGTAGATAAGGGATGGGTAGCAGGGAGTCGAACCCTGATCTTCAGTTAGGGTCACTGACGCTTTTTGCCTATAAAGCTACTTACCCAAGCCCTGATACAAATATAAGTTTTTGCAATAAAACGGCAATTCAACAGAACTTATCTGCTTGCATAACTATTCTGACTCCTTGTGTTGGTGGTCAGCGTTTTGAGGGGGTATTATCGGGATTTTCAAAAGGATCGGATCTGAGCATTTCCAATACTTTCATGCAGGTTATTTACTTCTCAGGGCTAATTTGTAGCTCATCTTAATATCAGTAAGGGATGGGTAGCAGGGAGTCGAACCCTGATCTCCGGTTTAGCAAACCGGTGCTTTTTGCCAGTAAAGCTACTTACCCAAGCCCTGGTGCAAATGTAAGTTTTTGCAACGAAACAGCAATTCAGGAGAGCTAAGCTAATTGGGTAACTATCCCGATTCTTTGGGGGCGGGGATAGAATATTATTGCATATGGCCAGTTATGTTATTGCTCGTTATCCAGATCATAAATAGCAAGCCGGCGGCTGATTAACCCTAACTGCGATCTTTTGGGCGCGGTAAGTAATTGAATAACTTCGTCTTCTGCCTGAATAATATTTCGCTTAACAGGTGTTTCCGTCGTTGTATCAAAAATAGTTACCCATCGGCCTGTGGCCATAGCAAGTTTTTTTCCGGGCAGTAATTTTACATGTGTAGCTTCCAGCTCCTTTCCAAATAACGTTCCTACCGGCTCTAACTTTTTGTTTGTTAGCTTAACCACCTGACAGCCGGTTGTGGTAAGTACAGCAATTTCAGATTCATTATTAGGCTCATTCGCAGACAGGGCTATAATAGAATTTTCCATCTCCAGATAAATGCCGTTTCCTTCATGGTCAAAACACATCAATATGTTATCCATGTGAAAATAGTAATAGCCATCCCGGCAAAATAAGGTAGTTGGCCTTAGTCCTATTCCTGCCGTTGTAAATACCTGGTCATTCAACATGCAATTAAATTGTGAAAGTAACTGTCCATCAAAATCATAATGTGCCAGGTAAACACCGGTTGGGCTATTATGAAGCGCAGATAAACCGTTTTGTTGGTTTATGTAACATGCTATGTAATTAGTATTTAGCCAGTTCAGGGATCTTAGCCGAAAGCCGCTATCGAAGGTTGATTGAACCGTATCCAATACGATATCGATATTTGCCGGGATAGATGCCCCGACAATGAAAACCTGATCAGTATAAGCCGGCTCGGATAATAATGTTACCGGCCCCGCCTGCGGGTGTTCCCTGTATAAAAATTGATATTCAATTTTATTTTGCTGGTTGACACGAAATAACTGTAATTCCTGATCTTTTATACCCAGACCAATGAGTTGATCATGATAGCTTAGCGCGCAAATACAGGTTGTACCTGCGTGCAGGTTGATATAATTTACTTTTTTAAGCTCGCGTTGCGTTTTTATGTTTTTATTGATAAAACGCCGGGTGTCTGTTTTCAGCAGTGCATCTTTTGCAATAAATTGCGGCATCAGTGTCAGCGCTTCTGTATCGCCATATTGCAACTGGGTATTGATCACATCGTAAACAATAGGCATTACACCGTCCTTTAGCTTTTCCGGGTATTGCTTTTGCAAATCGCCTAATATTATTAAAAATGATGTCTTTTTAGATAAAGGCACATCGGTATTGTAAACGCTTTTCACAACATCATTCAACTGTCTGTCTTCACCACCCGGTTCTGTAAACAGTTGCAGATAGGTTGTTAAACATTTTGCCTGTTCATTGCCAACATGCCATCCCCTCATCAATTGGGCCAAAGCCTCTTTGCGGTCATCCAAATGCTTTAAGGAAATATCGGCAGCACGCAGATAATCGTTAGCGGCAAGTTTTTCATCAATCACCGTTCTATAATATTTAACAGCCTCTGTTTCCTGCCCCATTAGCCGGTATAATTCTGCAGCTTTTTCATGTTGCTTTAGGTTTACGTAAATCTCAACCGCCTCGCTAAAATAACCGCTCTCCCCGAAACAGCCCGCCGCTTCAGATTGATTTTTAATGTGATCCCGAAAAAGAACACCAGCCTCGTAGTAGCACTTACCCTGTTTGAGCACGTTTGCCGCTAATGAAAAACTGCCGAGTAAATGGGCATAAATATATGCCGCACGCTTAAAATCACCGGATGCAATGGCCGTGTTTGCTGCCTGCTGATAACGCTGCTGTAGCGTTACGGTAAAATTGCCACCGTTCCAGGTATCTCCGGGGCGGCCACCTCCCAGCTTACCCAGGTTAAAATTAGTATCTCGCTGGCCCAATCGCGCCGATGGAGTGGCAGTCCCCCGGTTCAGGTAAGGGCTGTTTAACGGAATGGCATATTGCAGCGCTTCATCTGCATTACTATCAAAAAGGTTTATCAACCGGTTTAACTCTCTTTCACGTTGCTGTTGCAGATTATAGCTTATGCCGCCCTTGCGTGGAGGGCTTGGAGTGCTTGGGCTGTTCCCCAGGTTTTTCATTGCATAGAACAGTAAAAGTACAATTGGTGTAAATAAACCGCCATGTGAAATACCTCCTGACATTAAAATCACCACCGCTAAAATAATGCCCCCTATTATAAGCAGTGCTGCAAATACTTCCTTAGCGGGCCAATCACTCCTGTGCGAACTATAAACCTCTTCATCCAAAATGCCCTGATCAAGCGCTAAACTGCCAATATCGCCTGCCAATGAATCCAGCAAATTTGGCATTGGCGGCATTGGTTCAAGACCAATATATTGCAACGGGGGCCGACCAGCCAGCGGAGGATGCGCATAATTCCAGTTGGCCTTTTTTTCAGAAATTGGTTTAATTAAAGACGATAGTTTAACCTCGTCAGCTTTTTCAAAACCAACCATCCCGATAACCGGATGAAAAACCTGCACATCCCAAACAGCCAATCGCTTTAGTTCAGTCATGTTGCATGCGGGTGCGAGCTCAGCATCTACAGGTATAAAAACGTTTTCAGTAACGCAGGTGTAAGCAAAGCGTACGGTGTGTGCTGTGGGTGTTTTATGGTTAAATATTACAAAAAGACCGCCCGGATTATTGTCAGACATGCTTATGGGCATTACATAGCACCGCAATAATGTAACAGGTACCTGCCAGTCGGCTATTTCCATTAACCAGCTGGCAGCATCTGCACCAGGTATAAAAGCACCTGCTATTATCCCTTCGGCTTTTTCGGTATGAATGATACGCAGTTCCATTATTGAAGGCTCTGAATAAATTTAAGAATGTATTGATTATAAAAATCCGCTTCTGATATTACCTGGCTTTTCCCGTCTCTGATAAAATAGGGTGAGCCACAAACCTTACCGTCAGCACTCCAGCAGGCAACCGGTTTTGAAACTGCCAATACAATGGTGATCTCCGGGACTTCAGCGTGCCCATTTTTCAAATATAAGAACCCCCTCGAGTCAAGCACGATCTCGCTTCCGTCGCGCCATCTGTATCGGGCAAATTTTACGTTTTGCATGGTTTTTACAATAAAGCTTTCTGCTTTTGATTCTATGCCGGGTTGATCTGGTCGCCTGGTTGCCCAGTAGAGTGCATTGTTTTGCCGGTCGTCAAGCACCAATTCATACTGATCGATAAAGAGCTTATTACCACCTACTGTCTTGATTATTTTAGCCGAGTTGATGACCGAATAACCACCATAAACCATTTGTTTTACTTTTTGCATCCCGGTGCGCGGCGCATTGATGTACGCATATGCCGGAGATCGATCAATAATTTCGTGGGTGCCTCTATGTGGATTAATTGCTATTTGATGGGAGTTCAACCATCCGTAAAAAAGATTATTAGAAAAACCACGAATGTTGGGCATTAGGTCTCCAAGATCATGTTGCATATACGTATTATCATGCGTATCCGCAGTGTAAATCACGGTTCTTTTTTTTTGCTGATTTTGAATAATTAAATAGATAAAGCCAGCGCATTCTCCTGTTCCGGTACCCCAAAAGTTGGTGCCATCAATTACAAGCTGCTTTACCAATTCAATCGCTCCGTGTTCTTGGTCTTTCCAGAAAAGCAGCCGTTCGTCCATCGTAATTACTACAGCTCCTTCTTCACTGGTTTTAAAGGCTTTTTGTGGCTTAACTTTGATTTTGGAAGCCGGGAAATATAATGGCTGCTGCTCCAGTTGCATCATGGCCGGTAAACTGTCGTTGTTAACCACTTCAGGGCGTTTATGTGGCGCTCCTTTATGCACGAGGTAGTTCATGTCAATCAGTGCTGTGGTGAGTAAGCGACGATGTTGTCCGCGGGTTTCATACATTTTGATATGGCCGTCACGGTCAACTTCTATGCGGTAGTCAAGCCGGTCGCGTATTCCGTCAAGCGCCATTAAAAAGGCCCTCTCCGGCTGATCGTCAGCTATGGTTATCAGCAGGAAGTGGTCTCTCTCATCTATTTGCGAAGCCATCACCTTTTTTAGGGCGATACCACAATGAAGCCCGGCGTCTATTTTTTCCAGCGCTTTTAAAATCCCCGGTTTACTGCGTAGATCTATCATTTCAGGGTCCGACTGGCCCAGCGTCCAACCCTGCAATTGTTCGCTTCGCTTCCCCTCGCTAAAGGCCAACGCTGCCGCCAGCGCAAAAACGCGCGGCGTGCCCCATGTTTTTAGTGTAGTATCTATCAGTACATGCCATTGCGTGGGTGTATGAGTGGGTAAGCGCTCACGCTGCAAAAACAACGCTTCATTATTAGCCAGCCTTGCCATGAGCGACACATCATCCTGTGCGAGCTCGCTTAATAACAGTTTATCATAATCGCCGCGATTGGTGATATCGGCTATTCCTCCAAACTCATTGTTGCCGCCACTATTAAAGTGCATAGGTATGTTTAAGGCCGCCAATACCTGCCGGGCTACGCGCGCGAGGCCCTCGGTTTTAACATCGGCGTTTAGCTCGGCCATCAAATCAGCGGGTTCCTCCGGTATGTCAATCTCCGGTTTTTCGGGCGGGGCGAGCATGCCGGTACGTAACCAGTTATGGAGCATTTCGGTATTCCGGTATCGGGCCAATGCCGCACCCAATGGGGCAAGGTCTGCCTGCAACCGACGGAAGTTATAAGGGTCCTGTCGGCCGAAGATGCTATCGTCCTGCTGTCCGGTGGCAAAGGCATTGACCAGCATCTTCAGCTCATCATCTCCGGCAACCTCGGTATCTTCATGAAAAACCGCTTGTAATAATTCAATACGTTTTATTCCTGTGTGGTCATTCACCGGTAAGGCATTCACCAATTTCAAAAACATTATAGCCGAGCGGATCAGCTCTTTGGCAGCAATATGTTCGCCCTCATTGTAATCCTTGTCATATCCCAGCTTATATAGTTGCGTTTCCAATTCAAACAAACCTTCATAGCCATCTTTGCAGGCACACAGCACCAGCAATACAGCGCCCAAGGGTGGTGCTTGCTTTAGCTGCAGATTGGATAGTAAAAACACAAGGTCTTCGCGATAGCAAATTGTACGCCCATTAGCAAACTCAGCCACTGTGCCATTTTCTGTCCATTGCCAGAAATAATGACGCGGTGCCGAAAAGTAGCTAATACATTTTCTGGTTAGCTCAGACATTGGTGATATTGGTTAGTCTGACAGCGCTGCGTGCAGCAGGCTGAAATACGCTTTTGGCAATTTGCTGAAAGCTGCCGTCAGTGTTAAACAGGATAAAATTATCTTGAACCGGTAATAAGCCGATCACTAAATCTGCAATGATCGGCAATTCAAAATGATAGCCCGCCGGAATGAGTAAACCACTGTAATTCCAGTAAACCTGCCCCGTTAACGGTGGAAGCGGGTTACCGGTGATCAGCGCTTCGCCGGTATCTGAAACCGCAAATTGCAAAACCCGGAGCCGGGTTTCCGGAGCTGTTTCGGCATAGGTTTTCCAGTAAGTTAAAGGCACAAGCAATGCAAAAGCAGGCATCTCAATACTGCTTTGCGATAGCCTGAGCGGTATTTTATCATTAATAGCAGATGGCAGAACCGATACCGGCATGCGCAGTGGTAAAAAGGTTTTTATCGGCACCCAATCCAAACGCGGTAATCTGGCGACGGGAGTAGTTCCCGTTTCCGGAAACAGGCGGTCTTCTTCATCGGCCAGGTAAGTCGCTTCCGCGGGCAGGGCGCGCAGTAAAGCCGATTGCTGGTCGGTAATAGGTATGCCGCGCAGCCAGATGTTTTCTGCTTGTACACCTACTTTCAGACCGGCCAGTTCACGTACGTCGTAAAGCTGGGCTTTATAACGATCCGTTAAAACTACGATATATTCCATTAAGCCGGTTGCATGATTTGTTGCCATAGCATATCAATAGGTTCTTGTACAAACTTACGTTGCTCGGCATTTACTATCCAATTGCAGCGATTACCGAGGTGCATTAAACGATCTTTAATCAGAGCCCTATCGGCCAGGGTGGTTTCAGGTAACTGCCATTGCTGGCTTAATTTCTGCACTTCGTGAAAAATATCATCGGCACTTGGCAAGCTGCTTATTGTTGAACGCGGATGCGCCATTGGATAAGTTTTTTCGCTGATAACCGCGTTAACGATACTATTGATCACTTCGCGCTGTTCTTCGGTATCCCAGATATAGCGTAGCACCCACATATCAGAAGGGATAGCTGTGTCGCGTTTGCAGATCAATGCGCTTGAAGCGATTAATCGTTGCAGTTTAACCGCGCGCCGGTCTGAAACCCGTAATCCTGCGTTCCGCAGTTTACTGATAAGCTCAAGGTAAAGTGGCCTGATCTCTGTTAGGTTGATGGTTGTGGCCATACTTTGCAGCTGCTTAATCTCGTCGGTACTAATGGATGGCTTCTCAGTAGCTACACGCTGTTCTAATAGCCAGCCGGCATCAAGCAGCGCATCAAGATATTGCGGATCAACATTATCACACCGGCAGCGAAGCAGAAAACGGTCAAATAACGCTTGCAGCGCTTCGTCTTCAGGCAGGTGATTGCTGGCCCCAATGATCATCAGCGCAGGTAGTGGACGGTTTTCCCGTCCCCGCCTGAATACTTTTTCGTTCAGTACCATTAATAAGCTATTGAGGATGGCGCTGTTGGCGTTAAGTAATTCGTCAAGAAAAATGAGCGATGCTTCGGGCAGCATGCCTTCTGTGTTAGTTACCAATTCGCCTTCGCGCAGCTTCCGTATATCAAACGGGCCGAAAAGCTCGTTGGGTTCGGTAAATCGCGTTAGCAGGTATTCAAAGGTTTCGCCATCTATCAGTTTTGAGAGTTCCCGTACGGTGGCGCTTTTGGCGGTTCCCGGAGGGCCTAATAAAAATAAGTTTTCCCGGCCGGCCAGGCAAATGCCCATCAGGTCAATAATTTCGTCTTTGTCAACAAACGTACATTTCAGGTGATTCATCACCAAATGAAGTTTGTCTACAATTGTGATTTGGTTTTGGTCAATTGTGTTCATAATAAGTTATGGCGTGGGCCAAAATATGTCTTTATGCATGCCCATTACTTCGGCCAGTAAATCGTCAGTTTCTTTAGCCCTTGTTTCGTCGCGGGTTTTAATGATGCGGTCTGCATAAATATAGCGTAATGCCGGATGTGAGCAAATGGCTGTCAGGGGTACAGAAGGATTAACTTTTGTGCCAACTGATGAAAAAGGCCATTGGGCAGCTACCTGGTGTATATGATTAACAAGCGGATCGTCGGGCGCAAGGTTTTTGATTAATTTAACAAGATCGCCTAAGTGACGGAACAACAGATCAACGGAGTAAATTGCCGATGCCGAGCCGGTATCATGATAAACAGGCAGCCATTTATCCATCAACCCGGATTCAAGATTGCGGAGCAACGTAAATTGAGAGGCCCTAAAAAGATAATTAGCAGCCCAACATGCAGCGTTTTCATCAAATGCGGGTGCTTGCCCGGGCAGTTCTGTTATGTCGCGATCGTATTCCTGCTGCAACAATTCTTTTGCTTCCGCGATGTCTGCCTTATCAAAATCATTTAATTCACGCGGAACAATAATTTTTCCTTCGTTGAAAAGTAATTTTAAAAATGCACTTAAATCCATCTGCGTATTATTACGGAAAGATAAGTAATTCTGTTAAGAGATATAACTAAAAAGTGTATGATGAATTACCATAATATATATTATTACGGTAGAAAATATTTTGTTGCTAATTTGATGATGTATTATTGAGATGCAAAAATGCCTCTAACTTTATGATCAGAGGCATTCAAAAAGGATTCGTGAAGTTTTCTTTACAGGCGACAACGCTTTTTTTAAATTAAGCAGCTTTTGTTGGGGCTAATACCCTCCTGGCTATTTTACCTTCACCGCTATTTCTCCGTCTTCCAGGCTTTCAATGTTTTTTTCTCCAAATACATTGGGTGATGCTTTTTGGAGTACTTTCAGCAAATCATCAGTAGTACCGGTATGCTCTACTAAGATACTTGAACCGGCCGAGTTAAATTTCATTTTAGTGCCCGTTACATTCTTATCCTTCTTAACATCCTCATTAATGCCGCTCAGGGCAGAGAATGTAACGCCCGATATTTTGATGATGGTTTTTGTTTCTGTTGTTTGGCTGCTGTCTTTTTTCTTTTTCCCAAAGAACCCCAGTATCTTATCGCCTGTGCTTTTGGTCTTATCAGCTGTATTGCCTGCTTTGTCAACAGTGTTTCCAGCTTTATCAACTTTGTCTGAAGCCCTGTCTATTTTATCAAGAACGGCCTGCGCTTTTGTTGTTGTGAAGCCGAATAGCGTCAAAGCCGCGCAGATTAACATGATCTTTTTCATAGTATATTCGATTTAGATTTATGCAGTAATGAGACAGTAAACACAAATTTATGCCGGTTAGGTAATGGCTACAATGACTGGAAACAGTCATTTTCTTTATGGCTGTAAACAGTCATATTTGTACATCTAACCATATCCGCATTATATGATAACCGGCCTTTGTAAAATAACCCTAAAACGAATTATTATTTTTATTGCTGTTTTATTACTGCCTGCTATTTGCTGCGCTTCGCAAAGCCGGAATGGAAACAGCAGCGATAGTTTATATCAGCTATTGATACAAAAAAATGCCGATAGCGTTAAGGCAAAGGCATGCTTCCTTTTAATTGATAAATACTTTGTTACTGATAGTGCCAAGGCGCGGCAATACTTTCAATTGGGCAAACGCTATAATGCCGGTAATAAGTTTATGCAGACCGTTTTGTTATATTATGCAGCAAGGTTAATAGAACAACAACAGCCAGATTCTGCTATAAAGCGCTATCTCCAGGCAGAGCAGGATTTTAAAGTATTCAAGACCCGCATCGCGTTCATAGCCCGTGCCAGGTGCCTGCATGATTATGCCCGGCTGTTGCAGCATCAGAAAGATGATACAGAGTCATACATCAATATTTTATTGAACAAAGTAATTCCTTTGGCACATCAGGCTGGCGATAGCACCTATATTGGTAAAAATTATATTGATGTAGCTATCGGCTTTAAAAATTTGAAAGAATATAAAAAAGCCAATGTTTATTTGACCAGGGCTATTGATGTATTGAAAAAAACGCATGCCTCTGTTGAATACCTGGCTTCTGCCTATCATACATCGTCAGAGAACTATTCGTTGGCAGGTAATTCAGTTCAGGCTAAGGCCATGCTGGATAGCATGAAGACATTATTGATCCCTTACCCTGATGCTGAGCCCTGGCTTGATTATTATGCTGCCGAAGGTATGAGGCTAACTATAGCCGAGCAATTTGATGCCTCACTGGCTGTTATTAATAAAGGCATAGCCTTAGCGGAGCGGTTGAAACGGGTATACCCGGAGCAAAGGCTGCTGCTTCAAAAATTTTACGCCCTGTATAATAAAAAAGCGTTACAACAAGCCCGGAATGTAGCTCTTGACCTCACCAAAAGAAGAGAATTCATGAATATAGCCACTAATAGGGTGCAATTATTTTATGGATTATCTGTAACTGAAGAAGGGCTCAAAAACCTTCCTGAGGCTTATAAATGGCTTAAGAGGTACAGTGATTTAAATGATAGTATTTCCAGGAGCAATTTGGAAAAAACGATCAATTCGATGGAAATTAAATTCAGGAACGCTGAAAATCAGAAAAAGATAGCAGACCTCAACAGGATAAATGAACAAGTAAAGCTCGATGCCAAAAACAGCCGTTTAATTAATGGCTTGCTGGCATCGGCAAGTTTGTTTTTGCTAACTGTGATCATATTGGTCATTTTCTTTTATCAAAATAAAAAGAAGCTATCGGCTCAGCAGGAGCAGGCAAAAATTACCGAGGCCATGCTGCAGGGCCAGGAAGATGAACGCATCAGGGTGGCCCGCGACCTGCATGACGGTTTAGGGGGGATGCTATCGGCCGTAAAAATAAACCTCTCGGATTTTGCTAAAGAAGGGAAGGATGATAGAGAGCTCCTTAAAATTATGAGCCAGTTGGATAATTCGGTTAGCGAGCTGCGGCGAATAGCGCATAATATGATGCCCGAAATGTTGATTAAATTAGGGTTGGAAGCATCCTTAAACGACCTTTGTGAATCGCTGATGTCTGAACATCTGCACATCGCGCTTCAGTGTCTGGATATTCAAACCACCATTCCAACGCAGGATCAGATCACCATATACCGTATTGTACAGGAACTGCTTACCAATGTGGTTAAACATGCAAATGCCAAAAATGTATTTTTGCAATGCTCGCAACACGAGGAAGTTTTTTTCATTACTATAGAAGACGATGGAAAAGGTATGGGTGCTGTTCAGTCAACCCCCAAACAGGGTATCGGCTTAAACAACATTAAAAGCCGTGTAGCTTTCCTGAATGGGAAGATGGAAATACTATCAAAAGAAAATAATCCCGGAACCGCTATTAATATAGAATTATATGTTACAGCCTAAATATACCATTGCCGTTGTTGACGACCATCCTGTTGTTATTGAGGGGTTAATAAACCTGTTATCAAAAAATGAAAACTTTGAAATAGCGGGTGGCTTTACTACGGGTGCAGAATTTATTGCTTTTTTGAAAAAAACGCCTGTTCATATCGTATTGCTTGATATTATCCTCCCTGATAGTAATGGAATGGATTTATGCGAGCAGATAAAGGTAATATCTCCTGCTACGGTTGTGTTGGCCTTAAGTAATCACGATAGCAGAAGCGCCATCATGAAAATGCTGGAGAAGGGGGCAAGTGGTTATCTTTTAAAAAATGCATCGGTTGATGAATTAGTGAACTGCATTAATGAGGCATTGAACGGACAAATTGCTTTTAGTAATGCGGTAAAAGAAATACTGGCACGGCCACAAATCGGTAGAATCAGCGAGAATGTTAAACTCACTGTAAGGGAAAAGGAAATCCTAAAGTTGATAGCTTCCGGACTCACGACGCCTAATATTGCAGCGCAACTTTTTTTAAGTAAGTTCACGGTAGAGAACCACCGGAAAAATTTATTGCAAAAACTGAAGGCCAAAAATGTTGCGGAGTTAATAACTACTGCAACCCGCGAAAATTTTATTTGAGGTGAAATTAGGCTACTACCGGTAATGAAAAATAAAAGGTTGATCCACATCCTAATTCGCTTTCTGCCCAAATTTTTCCTTCGTGCCGTTTAATAATCTCGCAACATAAATAAAGACCGATCCCGAAACCCGCGATGTGTTGGCTACCCTCAACCCGGTAATACCGTTCAAAAAGCCTGCTAATTTCTTCCTGCTTAATGCCAATGCCCTTGTCCCTTACACTCACCTGTGCAGAACCATTAACGGTAATGCAGGCTATATTGATCATACTGCCTTGTTTAGAGTATTTAACCGCATTGCTGATCAGGTTATTAATAACCTGGCTAATCTTATCCCGGTCGGCATTAACATAGGTTTCCTCAACGGGTGCAAAAACCAATTGATGGGATGAGAACATAGGGATAGCCTCGGCTTCAGATTCTTCAACCAGGCCAGCCATGTCAAAGCGGCTTCTGTCGATATTGATCTTGCTGGATTCGAGCCTGGAAACATTTAAAAAACCATTGATCATGGTGGTCATCCGCCTGACTTGCTTAACAGACTGGTCGAGCGCACCTAATGTAAAGGTATCCTTATCCATTTTTGATTTACCCTGCAGCATTTGCAAATAAGCACTGAGTGATGTGAGCGGTGTCTTTAATTCGTGGCTAACCATGCCGATAAAATCACTTTTCCTTTCTTCCTCCATTTTGCGGTTGGTTACATCACTGGCAGCACCAAACCATTCCATGATTTCGCCCTGGTCATTCAAAATGGGTACGGCGCGCGATTGCGTCCAGCCTATTTTCCCATCTGCCTGTAAAACCCGGTGCTCCAGTTCAAACATTTCTTTATTCCGAAAGGCCTTTTGCGCTGCGGTCTTAACCTTTTCCTGATCATCAGGATGGATGTATTTGGAGATCCAGTCATCAATAGGCTCCGTAGTATCCGACAAAAATCCGCGGCCATCCAATTGGTACATTATATACAAATCGGCGCTCATGCTATAGATCATATCCGAGGTAGATGTTACCAGTGCCCTGAAACGATCTTCGCTTTCCATTAGCGCTTTTTTTTGCGCGTTCTCCATCGCCCTTACCCGGGTAAGTTCAATTTTAGCCAACTCTCTTTCGGTTACATCTACTGCCGTATGTATAATGCAGTAAACTTCACCTGCCGGGTTCCTGATAGCCCTGTATTCATAGTCAAAATAAAAAGTTTGCAGGCGGCCATCAACTACCAGGTCGGCCCGGATCGCCTCGCCTATATCATCTATACCCGTGGTGAATACTTTTCTGAGCATATCCATAAAGGGCTGGTTCTTGATCTCGGGAAGTGCTACATCGAGCGATAATCCGATAATGCTGTTGTCACGATCCCAGAACGCCAGCATAGCTTTATTTGCCGATTCAATGACAATATCTTCCGTCGTATAAATTGCCGTAGCAGTTTTAGACTGGTCAAGGACGGCTAAAAGTTGTTCATTGGTTAAAGACATTGGTGTGAGGTTGCTCAAGTATAAAGAACCCGTTTTTAGACAAATTGTTCATTTATAAAAAGATATATGTAAATATCTTTTTAGGATATGTTTTGCCGGGATTCTTCCGTACATTTCAAGCTCAGCAATATAAAACCATCGGCTCGGCTTTATGAAAAAAATATCCTTATTCATTTTATTACTTCTGTTAGCGTTTAATGGCTTTAGCCAGAAAAGACCCAATGTTATTTTTATCCTTACAGATGATCTGGGCTATGGCGATATTGGCTGTTATGGCAACCCACTTATAAAAACACCGTTTTTAGATAGTATGGCGCATGAAGGTATCCATGCCACAAGCTATGTAGTTACTTCGCCAATTTGTACACCATCGCGGGCCGCATTGCTTACCGGCAGGTACGCCAACCGCATGAACTTGCCGGTGCCGCTTGGCCCGGGAGCTAATCATGGTATTCCTACACAAGAGGTCACGATAGCGCAAATGCTTAAAGCGGCCGGCTACAAAACCGGCATGGTTGGCAAATGGCATCTGGGCGACAGGGATACCACCCTGCCCAATATCAAAGGGTTCGATTCCTTTTTCGGCATGTTGTATAGTCACGATTACAGAACGCCCTATGTGAATACCGATACGGTTATCAAAATATACCGGAACCGCACCCCGGTTATTTATAAACCGGCCGATAGCACCTTGATTGATCTGTATACCGATGAGTCGGTCAAGTTTATTAGACAACAATCGGCAAAGCAGCCATTCTTTTTGTACCTGGCGCATAACATGCCGCATTTACCTATCGCGTTTGCTGCACGTAAGTACCGCAAGGTGCATTCAGATGGCGGTGAGTATGGCGATATTATTGAGGGACTTGATAATAGCTTTGCCAAAATATGGTCGGCGTTGAAGGCAAAGGGCCTGGCAGATAATACCATTTTTATATTTTCGAGCGATAACGGCCCCTGGCTCAACATTCCCGACCGGGTTTATGCCGATGGGGTTACCCGCCAGTATCATGCTGGCTCGCCCGGGATTTTCAGAGGGGCTAAATTTGAAACTTATGAGGGCGGCGACAGAGTGCCTTTTATCATCTACTGGAAAAACCATACGCTGCGCAATAAAACCATCACATCGGCCTTTTCATGCCTGGATGTAATGCCTACACTGGCCGAATGGACAGGCGCCCAATTACCAAAGGGAAGAAAGCTGGACGGACAATCCATAGCCCCGTTGTTAACCGATCCTAATTATAAAGGTAAGCACCAAATGATATTTTATGTAAATACCATTGGCGAGGTAGTGCGCGACGGTGACTGGAAATTAAGAAGAACCCAAACACCTACAGGCGACATCAAAATCGAGTTATTTAACCTGGCCTGGGACCCAGCCGAGCGCGTAAACCTGGCCGATAAAAATGAGGATGAAGTAAAACGCCTAATGCCTGTTTTAACTGGATTTTTGAGTGAAACGAGTAAGCCGTTTAATTGAGGGGCTGTGTTGCTTAAGTTATTGCAGGGTAACGCTTAAAGAAAGTTGCTTTTAAACTTTTGAGCCCCCAATAATAAGATAGATTATTTGTAAATAATTGGTAATTAGGTGTTCGTCGGTATTCGCGAACGTTCATGGTGTGAAAAATGAACACCTATGAGCATGCCTAAAACAAAAAGAGGACGGTTGCCGAAAGGTAGCCGTCCTCTTTTTGTTTTAGGCATGATTGTTTGATCACTACCTCAATCCCCGCTTGTGCAGATAAGACAATAATTCCTTGGGGCGGTCGGTTTGAATCATGGTTGCGCCGTGCGCTATTATCCAATCCCAGCTATCTTTGGTATTTAATTCATCTACAGCCACATCATCGCTATGCCCGCCGTTCAGGGATGGCCATAAGGAATTGATCCAGATCTTAGCACCTCTGTTTTTGATAAAAGTATTGTTGGTTAAAATGCCGGATGTATCTTTTTGAAATATCAGTTCAAAGGCTACAGGCTTCATGCCGGTTTGGTAATCATCTATGATCTGTTTGGCGTTTGGTTTATCCAGACTTACCACTGCCATAAAGGTAATACTATCCAATATAGGGGCGTACCGGGCTTTCAGATCCTGGTAGGGTACGTCGGTTTTAAAAATAGCCTGGTTCAAGGTGCCTGTTTTTTTCAACACCTCATAAGCCTCGTTATAATATGGCAAACTTTTATCCAGGTTTACCAATACTTTTCCTTTGGCCAGCAGCATCACTTCTTCTAAAGTAGGTATGGTATGTTTGGTAACCGTACCCAGGCCGTTACGTAAATGAAATTGCTTTAACTGGGCAAGCGTATAGTCAGATGGTTTGCCTTTTCCGTTGGTGGTGCGGTCAATAGTGCCGTCGTGCATAACCACTACAACGCCATCGCTGGTTTTATTCAGGTCTATCTCAATACAATCAACACCCATTTCAATAGCCAGTTTATAGGCCTGTAAAGAATTTTCGGGAGCATTGCGCCAATCGCCGCGATGAGCTGTCACCAGCACCTTTTTATCCTTAACGTCATGTAACTGTTTAATGCGCTCGTTAATTTGAGCTTGCGATGAGATGCCGGCGAAAATAAGCAGGGCTGCTAAAATGGTATTTCGTAATTGTTTCATAAATGTATCAAGATGGAAATAGCGGTAAAAGTCTGAAACTAATATTATGAAAACATTAAATCGGCAAAACTATCTATAGGAATAAATTTAGCAGGTAATGAATGTAAGAAAAGGCTATATTGTGCAAAAGTGATTGTACTTGAAAATATTATCGCTTTTAAAATAACCAATTTTAACCTTTAATCACCTACCAATGATTAACCTCAAATGTTATCGCCATCTATTGCTATGCGGTAAATTAACCTTTTTAAGTTGCCTGGGTATGGCGCAAACGGGCAACACGCCGACGCATGCCATACAATCTGTAAGTTTTCAGAATGTACGGATCGATGATCAATTCTGGAACCCCAGGTTCAAGATATGGAACTCCACAACCGTTTACGATGTATTTGATAAGCTGGAAGGCAAGTATGTGCCTGATCGCCCCGATATTATAAAAGAAAAGGAAAAACTTGGCCGAACCAGGAATGCTTTTCAAAACTTTGACTGGGTGGCCGAGGGAAAAAAGAATACCCAGCAGCATGATGGCCCACCCTGGTATGATGGGTTGGTTTATGAAACCATAAGAGGGGCGGCCGATTTAATGGCCCAGCACCCTGATAAAAAACTGGAAGCCAAAATTGATGCTTATATAGATCGGATTGCTGCCGCTCAAAATGCAGATCCGGATGGTTATATCAATACCTATACTACATTGATGCGACCAACCCAACGTTGGGGCACCAACGGCGGCGATGATAAATGGCAGCATGATATTTATAATTCGGGTATGCTGATGGAGGCGGGCGTGCATTATTACAAAGCCACCGGAAAAACAAAACTGTTGAATGTAGCTGTTAAAATAAGCAACTACATCTGCACCCAAATTGGGCCCGCACCTAAAAGTAATGTGATACCCGGCCACGGTGGTCCCGAAGAAGCCTTGCTGAAAGTTTACCAATTATTTAAACAACAGCCTGAGCTAAAAAGTAAAATGACCGTCCCGGTAAATGAGGACAACTATTTGGCGATGGTGAAATTTTGGGTGGAAGAGCGTGGCAATTATGGCGAAAAGGATGGATCGCATGCCCGGAAAAGTGATAGCTCCTACAATCAGGATCATATGCCCGTTTTTCAGCAAAAAACAATAGAGGGGCACGCGGTGAGAGCCACACTACTGGCAACAGGAGTAACTGCTACTGCGATGCAAACCGGAGATGCACGTTATGCCAATACCGCTAACAACTACTGGAATAACATGATCGGCAAACGCATGTTTATTACCGGGGGCGAAGGTGCTATTGCCGATGGCGAACGTTTTGGTGCTAATTATTTTTTACCTGAATCTGCCTATCTGGAAACCTGTGCCTCCATTAGCTCGGGCTTTTTCAGCGAGCAGATGAATGAACTGCAAGCCGACGGAAAATATATGGACGAGTTTGAAAGGGTGATCTACAATAATTTGCTGTCGGGCATTTCATTATCTGGCGATCACTTTTTTTACGAGAATCCGCTTGTGGGCAACGGTAATAAACGCTGGGCCTGGCATGATTGTCCCTGCTGCCCACCTATGATCTTAAAAATGGTAGGTGCGCTGCCGCAATATATTTATGCCTACGATAACAATCAGCTTTATGTTAACCTGTTTATCGGCAGCGAGGCATCGTTTAAAATAAAAAGCTCGGCTGTTCTATTAAAACAAACCACGGGTTACCCCTGGAAAGGAACCAGCAAAATAGAGGTAACGCCTGCAACCAATGCCACATTTGCCATCAACGTGCGTATACCGGGCTGGGCCGAGGGAAAAGAGAACCCCTTTGATCTTTATCATTCCACCATCAAGGGTAAAGTTTCGTTAAAAGTTAACGGACAACCTGTGCCTGTTGAGCCGGTAAAAGGTTATGCTTCCATAACCAGATCATGGAAAAAAGGTGATGTGATAGAGCTCGATCTGCCAATGCAACCCAGACTGATAACAGCTAATGATTCTGTACAAACGATTAAAGGAAAACTGGCATTGGCTTCCGGCCCTGTTATTTACAGTTTTGAATCGCTGGATAACCCAGGCCTGAATGATTATGTTTTAAAACCAAACACCTCGTTGGCTATGAGTTATAAACCTGATTTGCTAAACGGTATCAACGTGATCACCGGGCAGGCAACCGACGCGTCAGGTAAAAAGGTTGAATTTAAAGCTATCCCTTTTTATGCTATTGGAAATCGTCAGCCAGGAGACCCTTATCAGGTTTGGGTAAATGAGGATGTTAAGTAATAAATCTCATATCCTCAAAAGAGTAGAACAGGAGTAGATATACCCTCCTATGGAGGGCGGATCTGGTGTTGTGGCAGGGAGGGGTTTCGCGCTATTATATTGCTGCGGAACCCCTCCCTACACCCTCCCAGGGGAGGGAATCGCGCGATCCTCCGTTTTCATCGGTTTGTATAATTTTATTTATAACTATTGGTATTTAACATACCCTTTTCTAATCGTACAAAACTATCTTTTGATGATTCGCAGGTAGGGCATGAGTAATCATTTAGGGTTTCAAAGTCAATTCCTGGGGCAATACCTGCCCCATCGCCATAGGTTTTATCATAAATGCTGAAACAGTTTTGGCATTGATAAATGTGATGGATCTCTGTATCTGTTTTTGGATCCAGAATTTCACTTGACGCCGAAGGTTGCAGTAAATTTTGATCAAATAATGTATCGTAAAAATGATTGCAAAGCTGAATCAGGCACTGGCCCAGGTCGTGTTTAGCTACCTGCTCCTGAAACGTAATATATTCTTTAGAATTAGGATTAAAATCGCGACTGTGTAAAACATCAAACACATCGGCACTATGTTTTTTGATGATGATAGAACCGGGTAAGCCTGTTTTAGGCTGCATTTTTATGGCGAAGGAAAGCCGGTAGGTGCGCAGGTCATATGCCTCAAACTCACGTACCAGCTGTTGTTTTAATTCCAGGCTTTCGGTGTTCAGGTTTTCCAGCTGCCAGTTTAACTCGTTTGATGCATGCCTTACATTTATCCGGTGTTTATTGAGGATGTCGCCCCATTCTTTGCGGTCGGCGTCATTAATTCCTTTGATGAGTAATGATTTCCATGGCGTGGTATATAATTGTCCGATGCGGTTTTTGAGGCACAGTGAACAAATATCTTTCATAAAATTCATCGGGAACAATTCATTTCTCCGGTAAATACCCAGCCAGTATTTGTTATTCACATACCGGTTCAGTCCTTCATAATATGGGAGCTGAAAATCGGGCAGTTTTAAAGGTTCGGTAATGGGTTGGTTAACCAGATCATATTTCGCGGTAACCAATTCATGAAATTTTTGGTGATTGATATCTTGCTGGTCATAAAATAAAGTTTTATGATCCATCAGGATATGCTCGGCTACCTGACTCAGCGCGGGAATATCATCAGAGTAAATGAGCGAAGGCCAGCAATAAAGATCAGTTGTTTTGGGGAAACGAACATACATGTACCAATAGTTGCTAACATCAGATGTGATGAAGTTAAAATTGCCGCTAAAAAAAGGTACAAAGGCTTGGTTCCTGTCTACCAGGTTAATTTTTAAACGCGGGTTGAAGTTAAACAAGTCAAATATGTCTTTGTAAACACCCTCCTTTATCCAACTTTCTGTATTGAATATGGCATCGGTAACGTAAGAACTAATGATGTTTGGAAACTCATCCTCATTTATTTCATAGTCTATCCCTCCCCGCAGCATATCCATTTCCATATCTTCAAGGTTGGCAGCTTCAATGCAAAAAAACAATTGTTGCCTGTTGCCAATGCGGATGGCCTCGGCCCCTGCGTTTTCGGCTATCAGCAAAAGCTCGTAAAGGTCGCCTGCCGATACCACGCCACCCGGCAGGTTTACTTTGATGCAATAGGTTTCTTTTTCCATCATCGGTATATTTTATGCGGCAGCTGTTTTAAGCATTTCTTCCAGTAGCCGCTTAACCTCGGGCCGGCACGATCCGCAGCCGGTGCCTGCCCCTGTGGCGCTGCACAGATCTTTCAGGTTATTACAACCCGATGCTATTTTATTCTGGATGTTCTCGCTACCCACATTATTGCAGCTGCAAACCAACTTGCCTAATACAGGTTCCGTTTTTTTGCCGCTGCGCAAAAGCTGCATGCGTTTTTCGCTGAGTTCGGTTTTATTGGCTATCAGTTCCCTAAATTCCAGGAACTCGCTTTTATCGCCTATCAAAATAG
>NZ_JBCECK010000016.1:13379-63862 GCF_039207105.1 Mucilaginibacter sp. | reverse complement strand
CAACGGTTAAAAACGCCCGTTTAAACGCCATGTCTGATCTGTACCGCTCTTTAGGCGGTGGCTGGAAATAAGCAATAACTCTATCATATATAAATTAAAGCGGCCTCATGTATTGAGGCCGCTTTTTTCTTTTACGGCAATTCTATTAACCTATTGATCCTCTGTTTTTACTTATTGCAAATTTGCTACATTTTTATTGCTAAAATTTATTATTATAGCATGCCCCTTTTTATTGAACTTGTGTATTAATGAAATTTAAACTATTAACAGCGTTTCTTTTGTTCTCTGGTTATATACAGGCACAAAACTTAAACATTATTCCGCAGCCTAAGTTAGCTGATAACAAGCTTGGGCAGTTTAACTTCAATAGCCACGCTACTATTGCTGTAGGCGATACTTCTCTTACATCACTTGCTACATATTTTCAAAAAGAGGTAATGAAAGCTAAAGGCTTTTCATTAGCCACAACTTATAACAACGCGGAGGCCTCTATTAACCTTGTACTAACCACTTCTACTCAGGCTACGGGCTCATATAATTTAACAATAACTCCCGGGCACATTAATATATCATCAGCTAACAAAGAGGGTGTTTTTTATGGGCTGATATCCCTGTTACAACTTATTAAACTTGATTCGACGGGTGATGCCGGTAACATTTATTTACAAGCTTGCGAGATATCCGATTCGCCACGATATCAGTGGCGGGGACTTATGCTCGATGAATCAAGGCACTTTTTTGGCAAGGATAAAGTAAAGCAGATCCTTGATTGGATGGCTTATTATAAACTCAATAAGTTTCATTGGCACTTAACAGATGTACAGGGATGGCGTATTGACATCAAGAAGTATCCCAAGTTAGCTACCGTAGGCGGTGTAGGTAACTATAGTGATACATCAGCCGAGGCGGAATACTACACTCAGCATGATATTAAGGAAATAGTAAATTATGCTGCTAATCGCTTTATTACAGTAATACCTGAAATTGATATGCCGGGCCATGCTACTGCAGCCAACAGAGCATATCCTGAATTTACAGGCGGAAGCGTAGCAAGGTATCCTAATTTTACCTTTAACCCGGCTAATGAAAAAACATACCAGTATTTGGCCGATATTATAAAGGAAACAAACGCGCTGTTTCCTGCTCATATGATACATTTAGGTGGGGATGAAGTGGCATTTGGTATTAAGGCATGGTCGCTTGATACTGCTATTGCCCATGTAATGCAGAAGAAGGAGTTTGAAGGTGTAAATGATTTGGAACGTTATTTCTTTAAACGGATGGCTGATACCGTAAGCAGCCTGGGAAGTAAAGTATTGGCCTGGGACGAGGCCACCGGTACCGACCTGCCTGCCGGCAAGACCATCATTTTTTGGTGGCGGCAAAATTTACCAGGCCAGTTACATCTGGCTTTACAGAAAAATTACCAGGTAGTATTATGTCCGCGTCTACCTTTATACTTTGACTTTGTTCAGGATACGGGACACGTATCAGGCCCTAAATGGAATGGGGTATTTAACGGAATAAGCAGTGTTTACAATTTCCCGGATACGCAAGCACCGCTTGAGGAATTGAACAATAAACTTATTATTGGTGTACAAGCTAACATCTGGACTGAATCAATAGAGTCTGAGAAGCGGCTTGATTTTATGCTTTTTCCGCGCATAGCAGGCTTAGCAGAAGCAGGATGGACGTCACCCGAACTGAAGAACGAACAAGCTTTTAATGAAAGATTAAAAGCTGAATTTAAGAACTACGACGACTCTGGTATTTATTACTATAATCCTTTCGATCCATCGTTTCATCCAGAGGTAGTTGATTTTGCACCACGAATCAAAATACCTAAAGTTCAGCGTTACGCTGGTAGCCGTATCTCCAAAAGATCACATATTAAGGGCAGAGGCAAAAATAAAAAACAACAAAAGGTTAGCTATGCTTCAGTAGAGAGAATACATAAAAGGAGGAAGTAATATTTTCAACATTGATTTCAGTGGGGATTATATAATATGGATAGATAAATTAGTAATTTGCAATAATAGTAATTAGTAATACTTGTTATTCAATCTGCTAACCCGATCTTATTCAGAACATGCCCTACATTTCCCGACTCAGCGTATTCCTTACTCATTTTTTTCTTTTGTTGACTATTGTGCTCAAAGCAGCTCCCATTATTTATGTTAACCAAGTTGCTTTTGACGCAAAAGGTGCAAAAATGGCAGTTGTTCGCAACGATGTAAAATTAACTCGTGAGACTGCTTTTACCTTAATTAACACTTCCGGAAAGGTTGAGTTTTCGGGCACACTTTCAAAAGCCGAACAAATAAATGAATGGGCAAAGGGAGTTTATTTTTATCAGGCTAATTTTTCTTCATTTATCAAATCAGGAAAATATAAAGTAAGCGTCAGGATAAATGGTAAGCAATACCTGTCGGCTGAATTTGAGGTGGGAGAGGATGCGCTGGCCAAAAGTACTATTCCATCTATTATTGGTTATTACAATAAGCAAAGGGCAAATACACCAACAGAATTAGAGGTTGATAAGGCAGTGATATTATATGGAAGTAATAAAACAGCCGATGTAAGAGGAGGCTGGTGCGATGCATCGGGCGATGTAAGTAAATACTTTTCGCATCTGGCATATGCTAATTATATGTCACCCCAACAAATACCGTTGGTTACCTGGTCAATGGTAAATGCGGTACAAACTATACCTGCGCTTCTAAACAAACTTGGCGCTTATAATAATATGGTTAATGAAGCGCTTTGGGGTGGGGATTATATTATGCGCTCTTTATCAAAGGAAGGATATTTTTACATGACGGTTTTTAGCTATTTCAGTAAAGATCCAAAAGCACGCAGAATTGTAGGTTTAAGGGCTAATAGCGTCACTACCGATGAATATCAATGCGCCTTTCGCGAAGGTGGAGGGATGGGAATAGCGGCCCTTGCACGTATATCACATTTGAAAAAAGATGGTGAATTTAAGTCGGCCGAGTACCTCACCGCAGCCAAACGTGCTTATGACCATTTGAAGGTTAACAATACAAAATATGATGATGACGGCAAGGAAAATATTATTGACGACTATTGCGCGTTAATGGCCGCTACAGAACTATGGATAGCTACCGATAGTTCATTTTATCATGAAGAGGCCAGTAAACGTGCTCAAAACATAGAGAAACGCATGAGCTCTGCCGGTTACTTTATAACTAATGATACAGGCCGACCATTTTGGCATGCCTCTGATGCTGGCTTACCAATAATTGCTTTATGTAGATATTTGAATAAAGAAAATAACCCTGACGACAGAAGTGCTGCCTTATCAGTTATTAAAAAAGCTCTTGACTATAATCTGCGTGTAACCAGCGAAGTAAATAATCCGTTTGGTTATGCAAGGCAAACCTTTAAACTAAGCGATAAAATTCAGAATGGTTTTTTTATACCACATGAAAATGAAACCGGCTGGTGGTGGCAGGGTGAAAACGCCCGGCTGGGCTCGTTATCCACCGCTGCCTTGATTGGGGGGCGTTTGGTTTATCCGGAAAAAGGAGGCTGGGGAGTGAAAAAAGAATTGGCGGTTTACGCATCAGACCAAATATCATGGATACTGGGCTGTAACCCCTATAATAAGTGTTTTATGTACCAGTTTGGTAAAAATAACGTGCCTTATATGAGTTCAAGTTTTGGGCATGGCTCAGGTAAAGGTGGTATATCAAATGGTATTACCGGCAAGGAGGGTAATGTAGATGGTAGCGGAATAGATTTTAAAACGGAAGATAAAGGTAACGAGTGGCGATGGACAGAGCAATGGCTGCCGCATGCTGCCTGGTTTTTACAAGCCATTACCGCTATGGCACAGCCCGAATAATTACCAGCTTTTTACTTTTAAAACATTTTATTATCTTGACCTTTATTAGCTCCGGACTAATCAACCGAAGCTACAATATTTACAAAGCTCAACCCAATCATGTGCTTTACAGTTCTGTAATACAGCTTACCTATGGCTGTTAAAAATATATACTATGCTGTTAGCTTTAATGAAAGTTTTTATATTCTTATGTATATTAATCGTACCATTACGTGGCCCTGTCAGGAGGAGAGAATCCGGAGGTTATCAATCGCAACCTACAAAAATCTTTTCAAACTACAGGGTAAACAGATATGGGCGCCTGGAGAAGATTGAAAAAAATGAAAGGAACTGATTACAAACTACTTTTTGGAGTGGGGGTATTTACTTATTCTTTTTAGTTTGAGCTAAGATCTCGTTTTGACTTACTCTTGCTAATATGATCTTTTGTATCAGATCAACAGGCAACGCTTCATTAGGCTTAAAATGAAGCGTTGATCCTGATACCTTAATGTCCTTTAATTCTTCTTTCATTGTTTTTACTAAGCCGGGGCTCATTACATAAAAACTGCAATACTTTTTGTTAACACCTATCCCAACCAACATATAAAGATATTTGTAACAGGGAATCTGGTAACTAATAGATTCGGTAACCTGCGGAACAGTGGTCAATATAATTGATCGTAATTCTTCCAGTGTTGCCCTAAATTCAACTGGCTGCTGAACGATGTACTCATCAGAGTTTTGTGGTGTTGGATAATCGGAATTCCTCATGATTTAAATATAATGAAACTGATTATCAGATTATTGATTATAAGCTTCTTCTAATTTTTTAATATCCAATTTACTCATCTGCATTAAGGCCATCATAACGTTTCCTGCTTTCTTTTTGTCCTGATCCCGCAAGAATTTACCCAATACAGTGGGTACAATTTGCCATGAAAGGCCATATTTATCTTTAAGCCAGCCGCACTGGCTTTCTTGACCTCCATCGGCAGATAGCTTTTCCCAGTAAAAATCAACTTCTTCCTGTGTTTCGCAGTTTACAGATAATGATATGGCCTCAGTAAACTTAAATGCAGGGCCGCCATTTAATATCATAAACTCCTGACCTTCGAGTTCAAATGTAGCTACCAGTATTGTTCCGGCAGGTTGAGGTGCCCCTTCGCCATAATGACTAATATCTTTAACTTTTGAATTCTTAAATAAGGAAGTGTAAAATTTAATAGCCTCTTCAACTTTACCGTCGAACCAAAGGCATGGGATGATCTTTTGCATGGTTACTTCTCCTTTTGAATTGTTTACTTGGTTTTTGATTGTTTGATTTCGATATATCAAAGATATCTGAAGTTGTTTTATTCAAACGGGTGTGAATGTGACAATATACAAGGGGAATTGCGCAAACTGTGTGAGTACAGAAGAAAGCATATAAACAACAAAACCCCAACCTGTTCAAGAGGTCGGGGTTTGTATCCTTTAACGTATTGATATTAAAATATCAGAAACGATTATTTCAGTTAAGCTTTTTTTGATCTTGCTCCGGCATATGGTAAAGTTGATATAAAGGTAACCATGCCAATACCAAAAGTGATGAATCCACCGTATACAATTCCTGCAGACGCATCAATACCGCTGATAGAATCTGCTGGATTGAACGCATGATTTGGCGTGAAAATGAAGTAACCGGCTATAATTAATATGCCTACTGCTGTGATCAAAAGCCCTAATGTTTTTTTCATGTTATTAATGTGTAGCTACAATACGGCAAATGTATAAACTTTAATGTAATCAACAAGCATCTATGTGTTTTAAATATATTAAAACATATAGATGCTGTGATATAATTTCCGTTTTCAAACGAGTCATAAAGTTATCTATCAAAATAGTTATTGCGGCAGATCTTTCATAAATTCCAAAATATCCTGCCCAATTTCCTGCGCGTGAGTTTCCAGTGCAAAATGACCGGTATCATAAAATTTAACTTTTGCATTTGGATTATCTCTCTTATATCCTTCGGCCCCGGCAGGCAAAAAGAAAGGATCTTTATTGCCCCAAACAGCTAATAGTTTAGGTTTCCTATCTCTGAAGTATGCTTGAAATTTTGGATACAGGGCAACGTTTGTTCTGTAATCAAGCATCAAATCAAGCTGAATATCCAGGTGACCGGGTTGGTCAAGGAAGTGTTGATCAAGTGTATACGTTTCGGGTTCGATCAGAGAGGTGTCAGATACACCGGTCAGGTATTGAAACTTGGTCATTTTGATGGTTACAAATTCTTTTAGTGAATTACGATTAGCTTCCGAAGGATCATTCCAGTATTTTTGTATATCACTCCAGGCCGTACTCAAACCTTCTTCATAGGCATTACCATTTTGCGATATAATTCCTGTTATTTTTTCAGGATTTGCCAAAGCTAAGCGCAAACCGGTAGGGGCACCGTAGTCAAAAACATATAATGCGAAACGTTTAAGTTTCAACGCGTCAATAAAGCCTTGCATAGAGTTGGCCAGATTATCAAAAGTGTAAGTAAACTTAGTATGATCCGGCGAATCTGAGTAACCGAAGCCATGCAGGTCAGGCGCAATCACATGATATTTAGCGGCAAGTACGGGAATCAGATTGCGGAACATAAACGAAGATGTTGGGTAACCATGAAGTAATAGGATAACAGGAACGTCTTTTGGACCTGCCTCACGATAAAAAATGTTTAAATCGTTTACGCTAATGTTGTTGTAATGAATAACTGTAGTTTTCATATGATTCTTATTGAGGTTATTTAATTGCTGACCACGTACAGATAAAATTCCTGTAAGTATAAGTAGCAGTGTTAAAGGATGTTTCATTTGTTTTGAATTATTTTACAAAGCAAACTTAATCTGTATATTTGATTGTTAAAAACGATTAATAATTATTTAAATAATCACAAAAAAAGATAAATGAATACTCATGATCTTAAAATATTTGAGGCTGTGGCTACTCACGGTAGCTTCACCAAAGCCGCTGAAGCTATGTTTACAGTGCAATCAAACGTAACCGCACGTATAAAAAATTTAGAAGAGGAGTTTAACGTTACCTTATTTAAAAGAACATCAAGGTTAGTTGAATTAACACAGGCTGGTGAAATATTCATTCAATACTGCAAAAAACACAATCATTTGACCGAAAGCCTGAAGCAGGATTTAACAAATACAGGCAAAATAACAGGCTCCCTCAAAATAGGCTGCATTGAAACAATGATGGCACTCAAGGTTCCGGGCGTAATCAACGAGTTTACAGATAAATATCCGGAGGTTGAATTAAGTTTTAAAGCCGATAATTCCGTCAATCTCCTTAATGATGTTATAAACTATAAGCTTGATGCTGCTTTTGTATCAGCGCCGGTTACCTCTCCTGAGTTAAACGCATACCTGGTAAAAGAAGAGCAACTGGTTATAGCTACAGCTGAAGGTCAGCCTGACTTAGCTGATTACTTATCAAAAGGCAAAGTAAAAATTGTTGTTTTTGATCTGGGTTGCAGCTATCGCCCAAAGCTTGAAGCGTGGCTTAATAAAAAAGGTATCTTCAATTATCAATGCACGGTACTTAATACTTTAGAAGGCATTATTAATTTTGTTGAAGCTGGTGTTGGGATAACCATTTTACCGGAGGATGTGGTTAGCCAGATATATTACAATCGGAAGTTAAAAACCCATATTGTTGACGGTGAACAGGGCACGTTAACAACTGTGATAGCTTATCGTAATGATATTCCGCAATCAAATGCTATGAAAGTTTTTATGGAGCTATTTTAATCCTAAAGCATGCTTATGTTTTTATAAATTTGAGCACCTTGTAAAGAGGATGAATATGAACTCATTGAAAAAAGTCTCTGTATTAAGTCTCACATTATTTTTATTAAGTACTACAACAAGCTTTGCCCAGAATGCAAAATTTTTAGTTGAACCAGGTGTATCATTGCAATTGGCCCGTTACCGGCATAGCGTGATCAGCAATCTGCAATACACGTTAAATTTTGACATACCTAAAGATAAAAGTGCAGACATAGAAGCAAAAGAATCAATAGATCTTGTTTTAAAAACTGTTAATTCTCCTTTACAGCTTGATTTTAAGCAAACACCGGATAAAGTTCATTCCATACAGGTAAACAGCAAAAAAGTACCTGTAAAATTAGTGCAGGAACATTTGTTGATTGAAGCCCAATATTTACATGCAGGTAAAAACACCATTTCACTTCAGTTTAGTACGGGCAATCAATCCCTTAACCGGAATGATGATTATTTATACGCTTTATTTGTACCTGACAGGGCCAGAACAGTTTTTGCCTGCTTTGACCAGCCCGACTTAAAGGCCAATTTTTTACTAACCCTAAATGTACCGCAGCAATGGAGAGTTCTTGCTAATGCGGCTATTGCAGATTCTGTTAATGAGGGACAAAAAACAACTTACAGATTTAGGAAATCGGATAAACTGAGTACGTATTTGTTTTCATTCGCCGCCGGTAAATTTACTTCCGTAAAACAATTGATCAATAACAGGCCGGCTGAGTTTTTATACCGGGAAACAGATACCACAAAAATTAAATTGAGTATTAACCCTGTATTTACCGCGCACCAGGATGCCATTAATTTTTTACAGCAATGGACAGGTATTCCATTCCCTTTTCAAAAAATAGGTTTTATAGCTATTCCAGATTTTCAGTTTGGCGGTATGGAGCACCCCGGTGAGGTTCAATACAAAGCTTCGGGTGTTTTTTTAGATGAAGGCGCAACCAAAGATATGATTATATCCCGTTCAAACCTACTCTCTCACGAAACGGCACATATGTGGTTTGGCGATCTGGTAACTATGGAGTGGTTTAATGATGTATGGATGAAAGAAGTATTTGCCAATTTTATGGCTGATAAGATCACTGAAAAACTAATGGGTAGTGAAACCTTCAACCTCAAATTCTTACAGGATCATTATCCCGCTGCTTACAGTACCGACCGAACACTGGGCGCCAACCCGATAAGGCAGCAGCTTGATAATTTAAAAGATGCTGGTTCACTATACGGTAATATCATATACCATAAAGCACCTATTATGATGCAGCAACTCGAATTGTTAATGGGTAAGGATAATTTCAGGCAAGGTATACAGGAGTATTTAAAAAAGTATGCTTACAACAATGCCACCTGGAATGATCTGATAGCTATTTTGAGCAAACATACATCAACCGATCTTTATACCTGGAATAAAGTATGGGTAAATCAACCCGGTAGACCAATATTTAACAGTGAAATCAGTTTTAATGGCAACAAAATAAGCCGTTTTGTAATAACGCAACATCCAGAATCTGGTACTAAGCGTGTGTGGCCGCAGGTTTTTAATTTAACATTTATTTATGGCGATCACAGCAAAAATATTACTGTGAACATGAAAGGAGCCAGCATTGAATTAAAAGATGCTATAGGTATTGAAAAACCATCATATATTATCTATAATTCAAATGGCATTGGCTATGGTTTGTTTCCTGTAGATGAAAATAGCTTGCAAGGTTTATCAAGTATAGAAAGTCCGCTGCAAAGGGCTTCATTATACATTTCGGCATATGAAAATATGCTGAATAGCAGGTATCTGAAACCAGCGGAGTTACTTAATATTTTTTCGGAAGTATTGGCTTCTGAGAAGGAAGAAACCAACCTTAAATTGCTAACTGGTTATATTGATAATATTTATTGGGAATTTATAACCCCTGGTATTAGAGAAGTGGTTACGCCTAAATTAGAAAGCGACTTATGGGCGGCCATGCAGCAACAGGAAAAGCCAAACAATAAAAAGATACTTTTTAAATCATATCAGGATGTTTATCTAAGCAAAGCGGCTGGCAACAATATTTATACTGTATGGAGCCGGCAACAGCCACCAGAAGGTGTTAAGCTTACAGAAGATGATTATACTTCGTTGGCACTCACTTTAGCTTTAAAAAGTGATACTATAACCCATATTTTAAAGCAGCAGCAAGAGCGGATAACCAATATTGACCGAAAAAAAAGATTAGATTTTTTGATGCCTGCTTTATCATTAAGCGAACAGGAAAGAGACCAGTTTTTTAATAGTTTACAAAGTGCTGAGGGCAGACAAAAAGAAGCCTGGGTAACTACAGCGTTATCATATTTACACCATCCGCTGAGACAAAAAACATCTGAAAAATACCTGACTAAAAGCCTTGAGATGGTTGAGGATATACAAAAAACAGGCGATATCTTTTTTCCGCAATCATGGTTATACTCGATTTTTAATTACTATCAGGATAAAAAGGCGAACCAAATGGTGATTGACTTTTTGGATAATCACAAAAATTACAACCCTAAATTAAAAGCTAAAATTTTGCAGGCTACAGACAACTTACTGCGAGCTCAAAAGTTACAATAAATCAGGTAGCATTACTTTTTTTTATGGTATAGTTATTTACAAATAAAAACGACATTAATGCGCCTAAAAAAGCAAGCGCTGCAGACAACCGCATTACTTTTGCATAAACGTCAATAAAACTTTGATGATACAGTTTTTTAATAGCTGCCTGAGTTGAGGAATCAAAGCTGGGAGGTATTTTAGCATCGCCAAGATTAACAGCTTGTGCCATTACCATTTGCTTTTGTTGGGTATTTAATGATACCTCTTTTATTTGATGTTGCAATGCCCCTGTAAAAAATAAAACTGCCAAAGCCCCTAATATCGCGTTGGCAAAAACATTAGCTATACGCGTAACAGCATTGTTAACACCTGATGCCGTGCCTGAAAGATGATCACTTACACAGCCCATAACCGAGGCTGTAAGTGGAGCAACGGTAAAAGACATGCCTGCACCAAAAACAATTATACCGGGAAAAAAGGTTATCCAATAATCGCCGGGGCCATTAGTCTGTTTTACAAAAGATAAGATGAGCAAACCCAAACCGGCCAGCACAGGTCCGCCAATTAGCAAAAATCTTGGGCCACACTTATCAGCAAGGCTGCCTGCAAACCGGGCCATCAAAATCATGAGGATGGTAAAGGGCAAAAAGGTTAACCCTGATTGCAGTTGTGTATACCCTTGCACCTGTACCATGTTCAGCGGTAAAAATAACATACCTGCGCCTAATCCTGCATATAAGAAAAACGTAAGCAGATTAACCCCGCTAAAAGTCATGTTAGTGAATAACTTTAGCGGCATCATCGGGTGTTGACTTTTACTTTCTATGTATATGAACGCAGCCAATAAAACTACTCCGGCAGTTAATGTAGTATATACCTGCCAGTTACTTAAACCGACCGCAGGTACGCGCAAAAAACCGAAAGTGAGTGAGGCCAGGCCAAGTGCTATTGTTGTAGCGCCAGGCAAATCAAGCCGATGTTCGCTTTCTTCGTCGCGGCTTTCTTTTACTTTTCGCCAAAGAATTAAAAGTGCTACTACACCAATCGGAACATTGATAAAAAAAATATAACGCCATAAGCCGGCATCACCAAAAGCGCCACCTAATACGGGGCCACCCAGGGTAACTACCGTGGTAAATGCCGACCAGGTACCAATTGCTTTACCTCGTTCATTTTCCTGAATAGAAGAGGAGATTAACGATAAGCTGCCTGGTATCATCAAAGCCCCACCAATACCCTGTATCATTCGGCAAATGATTAACAAAGTTACATTTGGAGCAAACCCACAAGCGGAAGACCCAACGATAAAAATAAAGATCCCGATCATGAATATTTTTTTGCGACCCAGCTTATCTCCCAGCGCCCCGCCAATCATGATCAAAGATGCCAACATCAGTAGGTAAGCATTCAGTATCCAGAAAAGATCAGTTCCGGAAGCGTTTAAGCTTTGTTGCAGTGACGGCAACACTACATTAAGTGCGGTACCATCAATAAAAGCCATAGCCGAAGCCGTGATAGATGATGCCAGGATCCACTTCCCGGCAGAACTATTAAGTGCAACTGTTGCCATAAAATATGGTTATATGTAAATATAACAAAGTGCAATAAGCTTTTTTGGGATATAGCTAAATTATTGAAACAGAAAGGAAAATATGCTCTAAGAGTGACGCATCAATACAGGATGTGAATAAAAAAGTCCGGAAGCCTGCGGGGCCCGGACTTACTAATATTTAAATAAACTATCGCCTAATTATTGCTGACGATGTTCAAAATTAATCATCCAAAGTACCCCGTATTTATCTTTAAAACTGCCAAAATAGGCTCCCCAAAACATATCTGCCATAGCCATTTCAACTACGCCGCCCGCAGATAAACCATTAAATAAATGGTCGGCTTCTTCGCGACTCTCCGGATGCAGAGAAACATAAACATTGTTACCCACATTTAATTTATGACCAGCTGAGGGCATTATATCAGAACCCATCAGGGTAGTATGCTCATTAACAGGTAAAGAAATATGCATGATCCTGTTTTTTTCATTTTCAGGAATTTGATCGCTTCCCGGCATATCCGCCATTTTATGAACAGCCAGAAATTCGCCTCCAAAAACTGATTTGTAAAAGTTAAATGCTTCTTCGGCTGTGCCGTCAAAGTTTAAATAAGGGTTCATTTTTGCCATGATATAATTGATTTTGGTAATGTAATTAAGTAGTTTAATATGAACTATTTGTTGCTTTTAGAATATGTTTAAATCAACATTTTTTTGGATTAAATATAATTTGGTCAAGTAACGCTGATTTTATTTCGGTTAAGTATAAATTAACACATTCATTTTAAAAATTCTCCGTTTTAAAAAGTTTTATTAGTGAAATGTAAAAAAAACTTAACTAATTTTAACTATTATTTAATAGCTTACTTTCTCGAAAAGCTTACAATAAAAAATAGCTTAGTAAATATTCGGATATTTATAACGGTTTAATAATACTTATATATTGAACTAAATGATTTAGATTTAGTTTGCATTAAAACATGGAAGACTTAAAAGATTTGAATGAAAAACGTGATCTGCGTAAACAGCATGACTTAGAGCTGGAGATAAAATGGCAGATGGCTGTTGCTCTGACAAATTTAGGTACATGGGATTATTATCCACAAACCGAAAAGCTAAAACTATCCGCAGAGTGCAAAGAAATATATGGTCTTAATTCAGATGAGCAGATAAACTTTGCTATGTTTTTGGATCATGTTTATCATGCCGACAGGGATTTAGTGACGCAAACTTTGAAAGAGACGTTTGATCAAACGGGTGATGATACATGTGATATCACATACCGCATTTTACGCTTTAACGATCTGAGTATTCGTTGGGTGAGAGCCCGGGGAAAAGTTTATTTTGATGAGCATCAAAAAGCCGAACGCTTGATAGGTACTGTAATTGATCTTACAGAAGCTAAACTGGCTGAAGAAAGAAGCGCAAAGCTTGCTGCCATAGTTGAGTCGTCTGACGATGCCATGATCAGTAAAACGCTTGATGGCAACATAACAAGCTGGAATTTCGCGGCCGAACAATTATTTGGATATACGGAAAGTGAAGTGGTTGGAAAACCAATAACCATACTGATACCTGAAGACCGGCTGGAAGAAGAACGTTTGATACTGGAAAGAATACGTCAAAATAAGAAAGTTGATCACTATGTTACTTTCCGATTAACCAAATCAGGTTTGGAAATACCCGTTTCTTTAACCATATCACCCATAAAAGATTATAGCGGCAAAGTTATCGGGGCATCTAAAATTGCCCGTAATAACGCACGGCAAAAGATGGCAGAAGCACAACTGCTGCGTTATGCCGAAAACTTAGAATTATTAAACGCCGTTGGTAAGGTTATTTCAGAAAGACTTGATGTTGAAGATATCTTACAAAAGGTAACAGATGCCACTACTCAGTTAACGGGTGCCGCATTTGGCGCGTTTTTCTATAATAAGTTAGACGATAAGGGCGAATCGTACATGTTATTTGCGCTTTCCGGCGCGCCACGCGAAGCTTTTGAAAAATTTGGCATGCCGCGTAATACAGATGTATTCCATCCAACATTTATGGGAGAAAGTATTGTACGCTCAGATGATATTACCCAGGATCCGAGATATGGCCATAATGATCCCCATTTTGGTATGCCTAAAGGCCACCTGCCAGTAGTAAGCTATCTGGCTGTGCCTGTTATCTCCAAATCCGGTAATGTCATAGGTGGCTTATTTTACGGGCACCCCGATGCTGGCAAATTTACCCGGGAGCATGAACAACTGGTATCCGGCGTAGCTACGCAGGCCACCGTAGCTCTTGATAATGCCAAACTATACGAAGAAATACAAAAACTAAACGATAAAAAAGATGAGTTTATAGGATTGGCCAGTCATGAACTCAAAACACCGGTAACCAGCTTAAGCGGGTATTTACAAATATTAAACAGAACACTGTCGGAAGCAGACCGTAATAAACCATTTGTTCAAAAGGCATTGAGGCAGGTTAATAAACTGTCAGAATTAATATCTGATTTGCTCGATGTTTCTAAAATTGAAACAGGGCATTTGCCTTTATCCTTTGTAAGGTTTGATTTAGTACAGTTGGTACTTGATGTAATTGAGCTAACTCAATACACTACTAAAACACATCGTATTGTGATGTGCCCAGAAGTAGAGACTATAATGGTTTCTGCTGATAAACAACGTATAGAGCAGGTAATTATTAACTTGCTTTCCAATGCTATTAAATATTCTCCAAACAAAGTGCTGGTTAATGTAATTGTGACTGTTAATCATGATAAGGCCCGTGTATCTGTACAGGATTTTGGGATGGGTATTAATAAAGACCAGCAGGAACGTATATTTTCCAGATTTTACAGGGTAGAAGAGTTAGCTGCCCATATATCTGGCCTGGGTATTGGACTTTATATCAGCAAAGAGATCATTAACCGGCATAATGGTACATTGTGGCTTGAAAGCGAGGTAGATATGGGCTCTGTTTTCTCGTTTGAAATACCATTCAAGCAAAAAGGACATTAAATTGTTGCTATTGTCGCTCTTTTCTTAAAATCAGTAGGGTTAAAGCCTTTATACTTTTTAAATATCCGGTTCAGATGACTTTTATCAGCAAATCCAAATTCATCGGCAATTTCAGTTACGCGCATATTGCTGTGTAATAAACGATTTTCAATAAGTTTAAGCTTGTAGTTTAAAATGTATTGCTGTAAAGTTTCATTAGCATGCTTTTTAAAATAACTCCCCAGATAGCTTTCTGCGATGCCAAAATGCTTACTTATCTGTTCTGATCTTAACCTTTCGGGATAATAAATATTGGTTTGTATGTAGTTTAAAATACTGATCGCTTTTTCTTCGCTTGCCTCATTAATTTTTTCAGGAAATATTTGGCTAATGTTCCTGGCAATTATCACGAGTACGGTATTAACTAATTGCTCAATTAATTCTTTATGATACAACGAGTGGTTTAAATGCTCATTGATGATCATTTCCATCAAATTAATTATTGATTTCCTGTCGTCGCTGGTTTTTAAAATGCAGCCTGGTTCGTGCCTGGCGTTTTGCAATATCATCTCCAGCCTATCGGTAAGTTCTTTTTCTTTTTTCGATGACTGAACAAATACATTATTGAACCGAATAAAGAAAAATTGAGTGGGGACAGCAATTTTGAAAATATGAGAATCATTCGGAGCTACCAAAAACAGGTTACCGGGTTTATAATCAAACTCAATTCCATTAATGCTTTGCCTGCCCGAACCGGTAACAATAAAAATAAGTTCAAAAAATGTATGGCTATGTAATCCTCGTGGACATACGCCCATCAATTCTTTCAAAACCAGTTCAAAGGGCTCACGTAAATGATCTTTAATCATATAATAAAAGTACACCTAAATCATGTAAAAATACAACTTAAATGGCTAACTTATTCCCAACTTTGATCATCAATAAAAAGAACTTTAAAAAATAAATAAAATGAAAGCACTTGTTTTAGAAAGCTTTAATACTCCATATCAATTAAAACAAATTGACAAACCTGTAGCCGGCAAGGGTCAGGTATTGGTCAAGATATTCGCCAGTAGTGTGAACCCGCTTGATCTTAAAATTAAATCCGGACATGCTGGGCATGCCAAAGCTGTGTTGCCTGCTATATTAGGTATAGATATGGCTGGTGTTGTTGAAGCTGTAGGTGAGGGGGTAACCGGTTTTATACCTGGTGATGAAGTATATGGTCTTACAGGCGGTATTGCCGGCGTACCCGGAACATTGGCAGAATATGCAGCTGTTGATGCCGATCTGCTTGCTATAAAACCCAAAAACCTGAGCATGCGCGAAGCTGCTGCCTTACCTCTGGTATTGATAACAGCCTGGGAAGGCTTGGTTGACCGGGCTAATGTAAATAAAGATAAAACAGTGCTGGTTCATGGTGGAGCAGGCGGTGTTGGTCATATAGCTGTTCAATTATCAAAAGCTTTGGGCGCGCAGGTTTTTTCAACCGTTGATGCTACCAAAAATGAAGTTATTACTGGTTATGGCGCCACTCCAATTGATTATAAAAACCTTACCGTTGATCAATATGTTCAGCAATGTACCAATGGCGAAGGCTTTGATGTTATTTTTGATACCATTGGCGGCGAAACACTTGATGCTTCCTTTAAAGCTGCTAAACAGTATGTTGGTCACGTATTAAGTATATTAGGCTGGGGGACACACAGCTTAGCGCCCCTGTCATTTCACGGTGCAACCTATTCCGGGGTATTTACATTATATCCTTTAATAACAGGCAAAGGCCGTAAGCATCATGGGGATATTTTAAGGGAAGCAACCCAATTAATAGAAAGCGGTAAACTAAAACCATTGGTTGATCCCGAAAATTATACCCTCGAAACAATTAGCAATGCTTACGAAGCTTTAGAGCAAGGTAAAGCAAAAGGCAAAGTTGTTATCAATATCAACAATTAATTTATAGATGTACTAATTCGGCCGGTAACTGTTTAACCGGCTGAATTTGTATATTTCTGAAATAAACTTCTGCACCTTCAGACTGTATCTGGATTTTTCCTTTCGTTAATGGAATTACCTTGCCATTATCCAATTGTCTGTTATTATACAAAACCATTACTACCTTTCCATTAACAACATGTACACTGGTGTCGCCGTGGGTATAAAGATCTAACGTATTCCACTGACCCGATTGGTTTTCGCCATCACCTAACTTAATACAATGCCTGCCCTGTTTGCTTTGCTGGCTAAATTCGGTAAGCGTTCCTGTTGGGCTGTAAACATAAGCCGTATCTGATTTTTTAATCGCTGGAATATCGGCCATGCCACCCGCACATCCCCAATAATCTCCACAATTACCTTCCTCAATCTGAAACTCCTGCCCCCTCATCCAGGCACCATAATCAGCTCCAAATTTACCTACAGAATTATATAAAAGGCCACTATCCTTATGTTTGCCTTTTTTTTGCCCCCATGAAAGCGCACCCCATTTAAACTGTAACTGAAGGTGGTAATTTTGATACTCGCTTTTAGTAATGATGGCTCCCCAGTTTTCACCCGAAATACGAATCACTTTTTCTTCGCCATCTTTCACCACCGTAAAAACATGTCTGGGGTCGTTATTCAATCCTATTGGTTTATCGGCAATTGGTTTGCCATTATTATCCAGATCGGGGCCTATATAGGTATCCCATCCTGTTAAATCTTTTCCGTTAAACAAGTGTTTCCACTCATCTTTCTTATTACCTGTAGTAAAGCCAAAAAATACCGCGCAAAACAGCAATGCTAAAATAAATTTAACTGATTTCATGTAAATAAAAGGTTAGTTAACGGTGGTTAAAAACAGCTATAATTTAAATAATTTATTTATCCGTTAAAAGATATTTTTCACTATCAAATTATATAACTCTAACCAAGATAGATAATTATATTGATTATGTTTAAATATTATCTGTGGATTAATATTCTGAAAATAACAAATAACATGCCCCGACCGGTTATTACTGCGCGAATGTTCTTGAGGCGGGATCAAAAATCAACTAAATAGTTTTACCTGTTTGTTTATTGCAAGGCTTAATTATCTTTGATTTTATACCTAAACGGTAAACTCATACATCTATGAAAAAGCTTTGTGTTTCCTTGGCTGCGCTTGTTTCGGCTTCGTTATTCATATTTTTTAAAAATCCGGCAAATTCATCTTTGAAAGATAACAGGCCCAATATTGTGCTGATCATGGCTGATGATCTTGGCTTTTCAGATGTAGGGTGTTACGGTTCTGAGATACATACGCCAAATATTGACTGGTTGGCGGCTCATGGTATAAAATATACCCGCTTTTACAATACTTCCCGTTGTTGTCCAACCCGGGCTTCGCTTTTAACCGGCTTATATAACCAGCGGGCTGGCATAGGTAACATGACCGATAGGGAAGATGAACCAGGTTATTTAGGACATTTATCAGAAAATTCCGTTACCATTGCCGAGGTTTTGAAAAACGCGGGTTACCATACCGCCATGTCTGGTAAATGGCATGTTTCCAATACCATTGGTCAAAAGGATGCTCAAGAGCAGTTAAAATGGCTGAATCATCAAAGTGAGCATCCTGAATTTTCGCCTTTGGCCCAATATCCCACTAACAGGGGATTTGAGAAATTTTTCGGTACCATTTGGGGAGTGATTGATTATTTTGATCCCTTTAGTCTGGTGAGCGGCACAACACCCATTAAAAATGTGCCTAAAAACTATTATCATACCGATGCGATTAATGATACCGCGGCGGCTTATATCAAACAGTTTAGTAAAGATGATAAACCTTTCTTTTTATACGTTGCCGAAAACGCGCCTCACTGGCCATTAATGGCCTTGCCTGAAGATATTGCCAAATACAAAAACATATATAAAGTAGGATGGGACAGTATCCGCGCTGGACGATACAGGCGCTTGATTAAAGCAGGCATTATTGATCCGGCAAAGGCTCCGCTTTCTACTCGTTTTCAGAATAACCTGAAGTGGGAAAATAATCCGGATAAAGAATGGGACGCTGCAGCTATGGCCGTGCACGCTGCCATGATTGACAGGATGGATCAGGGTATCGGCCGTATTATTAAAGCTTTAAAGGAAACAGGAAGGTTGGATAACACTCTGATCGTGTTTTTGAGCGATAATGGCGCCAGCAATGAAAACTGCACCGCTTATGGCCCCGGATTTGACCGGCCCAATCAAACCCGCTCTGGTGTAAAAATTGCTTATGATCTGAAAAAACAGATCATCCCCGGTGCCGAAACCTCTTACGCGTCTATAGGACAAAGATGGGCCAATGTGGCCAATACACCATATCGCTACTGGAAAGCCGAATCATATGAAGGTGGGGTTCATACCCCCATGATTGCTTATTGGCCAAAAGGTATAACCGCCAAATCAGGAAGTGTATCGGCACAGTTAGGTCATGTTAAAGATTTTATGGCCACATTTATAGAAATTGCGAAAACAAAATATCCTGATCGCTATAAAAATAAATCTATAATGCCTTCGCAAAGTGTAAGCTTCGCAAGCTCATTTAAAGGAAATGTAACAGCCGATGAACCGCTGTTTAATGAACATTATGGAGCACGCTATGTACGCTATCAGGGCTGGAAAATGGTTTCGCTTGCTAAAGATACTACCTGGAATCTTTATCATATCCAAAGCGACGAAACTGAGATCAATGATGTATCAACAGCAAATCCGGATAAGGTAAAGGAGCTGGCATCTATGTGGCATGAGTGGGCGACTCAAAATAAAGTATATCCTAAGCCACATCATTAATGATATATATTATAGGTAAATTAATTAATATTCTAATATTTTAAATTATTGAGAAATTTAGAGGCCTTTTAGTTAAATATATTCTTTAATATGGTTCTAATTTTTAATATTGCTGCTTATTAAATTTTAATGAACCAGACCTTTGCAAATGAAAGCTATATATACCGGAGTTATTGCCAGGAAAATCCTCCTGGTTTTTTTATTGTTTACTCTATTACTTTCCATAGCTGCTTTCTTTGTACGAAACAATATCACTCATAAATTAGAAAGCATTTCGGGTTTGGCTAGCGATGCCGGAGCTGATCAATCAAAACCCGGTGAGGTATTATTGTTACTACGCCAGGCTGAAGATGATTTTCAGGAAGCTTTGTTGAGTAATAACAGTAATAAAAGCAACGATTATAAAGAAGAACTGTCACTTGCGTTTTCAAAGATTGATTCATTACTGAAAGCTAAAGATAATACCACCGCTTTAACATCTGATCAGCGCCAAAATATAAAGAAGTGGTATAGCAGCAAATTAAAATTATCAAACAGGCTATATCCGCTTAAACATGATTTTGATTCGTTGCTTAATGCTTATGCCGATTTTAATAACGAAGCTATCAAGAATTTACCTAAGGTAAAAGCAGACTTGCATGTTGTAAGCAAAAGCATTAAAATCACTTCAGACACAATACGCAAGAATCCAGTAATAAAAAAGAAAGGCTTTTTCGGTCGAATTAAAGATGCCATAGCTAATAAAAGCGGCAAGAATGCTCCGAAAGAAATTATTGAAATAAGGCATAACAATGATTCGCGAATTATAGATTCAACCTTACAAAGAGCTGCCGCCCAAAATAAGCTTACTTATACAAACAGAATCAGGCAATTACAGCAGCGGAATACTAAACTTCTTCAGATGCAGAGGGAGTTGATCTCACTAAATAATCATATTAATAATGAATTGGAGCTTATTGTTAATGAAGTAAAAGAGATCAATTACAATATTGCTAATGAATTTAAGTCGATATCCTTTAAAAACTACCAGGATACTACGGCATTGTTGAATAAGCTTTACTTAACCGCTTTATTTTTGCTGTTCATATTTGCAATATTGCTGATCATATTTATTCTTCAGCTAAATCAGTCAGAACTCTTTTTGCGTGCAGAAAATGACAGGTCGGTAATGATCGCTCAGCAAAAAATGGATCTGTTGCTGCATATGAGCCATGAAGTGCGTAATCCGTTAACTTCTATTAACGGTTTGCTTTACATTTTTGGTAAATCTAATCTGTCTCAAAAGCAGGTTGATATGCTTGCTTCTATAAAACTATCATCCGAAATGTTGCTGCGTACCCTGAATGCTACACTGGATGCGGCTAAAATGGAAAACAGTGATTTTAAAATTAACAGCGAGCCTTTTAACCCTGACGCAACACTCAGATCGGTTATGGAGAGTATGGAGTTTAGCGCCGTTAAAAAAGGCTTGACAATGAAATATGATTTTAAAGGCGATAATGAGATTGTTTTGCTGGGCGATGGTTTTAGGCTTGAGCAAATCATGGTTAACCTTTTAAGTAATGCTATAAAATTTACCGAAAGTGGTGAGGTCTCTGTAAAAGCCGAGCTCCTGGCCCCGGAAAATAAATTGATCATAGATGTTACCGATTCAGGAGCAGGTATAACTGCAGAGCAGCAATCGAAGCTTTTTTCTAAATACTATCAAACTAACTCATCTAATGGAAAAGTTGGTACCGGACTGGGGCTATACATTTGCAAACAGTTGATTGACAGGCAGGGTGGTAGCATTAAGGTAAAAAGCGATCCCGGACACGGAACTACATTTAGCTTTTTTATTACTTATAAAGCTGCAAAAAGTAAGTCGGCTCTTCAACAAACAACAGACGGGACATTGCCGTTATTTAATGGTTTAAGTGTTTTAGCTGTTGATGATAATGAAGTTAATTTGTTGTTTTTAAAAAGGATGACTCAAAAATGGGGAATGAATTTCTTTCAGGCTGAAAATGGAAAGGAAGCTTTAGATATTATAAGCCGAAATGATATAAAAGTTGTTTTAACTGACCTTGCCATGCCTGAAATGGACGGCCATGAATTGCTGGTGTTGATAAAAAAGCTTAATAGTCCATTAAATCAAATTCCGGTGATTGTGATTAGTGGGAATGCTGAGTTAATGAATGGTGAAAAGTTCTTAAAAAATGGTTTTGCTGGTATTATATATAAGCCTTTTACAGAAATAGAAGTGATTAAGCAGTTGAATGAGGTTCTGCAATAAAGGATGAGATAAGGTAAGTCAATATTTTCATCTGCAGTATATTAAATAATGCCGCAGGTTGGGTTAAAATTCTGAGCGTCCGATTTTTTTAAACTTAACCATTTCTTTACTTTGATAACGTATTTTTGACCATGTTCTCAAGTAAAGTATCTGTTACAAATGAAGACCTGGTAGTACTGCTTAAACAAGGTAAACCACACGCCTATGACAGATTATACCAGTTGTATTGGAAAGAACTTTATTTAACAGCATATAATCGGATTGGTGAGGAAGAGATAGCCAAAGACTTGGTGCAAAATCTGCTTATTGATGTTTGGAAAAGGCGCGACACCCTGAATATAAAAGAAGATTTAGAGCGTTTTTTATTCGGAGCTCTCAAACTCCAGGTATTGAATTATTACCGGTCTGAAAGTATAAAACAGAAGGTTTTGGATAAGGCGCTGGATCGTATGCGCGATTTGTTTAGCTCGATGGATGAATTATCTTCTTACCATGACATGGAGAAGGTTATAGCGAATGAAGTTTTGGAAATGCCGCATAACATGCAGCAATCTTTTTTACTCAGAAGTGATAATCACAGTGTAAAAGAAATTGCGGGCAACCTGAATCTTGCCGAACAAACCGTATCCAATAACATTACCGAAGCGCTTAAACGCCTGAGAAAAAGGTTGGTAACCGAATACCCAGACAGGCATATAGCATGTGTTATTTTACTTTGCTACCTGCTTAATAATTAATTCACAAAAGATTAACTTAAAATAGAAGTAGTATTACCCAGTTTGTGCAACATAGGGTTAAATAGCACAAACTGTGAAGCCTTCTGAATTCAAATATTTAATTAATCGATACCTTAACCAGGAAGCCAAGAATCATGAACGTGAATTAATTGATGTATGGTATAAATCATTTGATGAAGAAGGCGAAAAACTAAACTTATCCTATCAGCAAGAACAGAACTTAAAAAAAGAGATGTATGACCAGGTAAAACATACCTGGCATACACCTTCAAAAAATATAAAACTATTTCCGGTTTTAAAATACGTAGCAGCTGCGGCAACTATATGTTTTGTTACATTTATCTGTTTTCATAAATATGTTTCCCAACCGGCAGTATCTGTACATGAAAACTATGTTTATATAAATACCGAAACCCGTGAGGTAAAAAAGGTAGAACTTCCCGATGGGTCGGCTGTATGGCTAAATGCAAATAGCCGTCTTCGTATCAGCGATAATTTCCAAAAAAAGCAGCAACGATATGTTTATCTTGATGAGGGAGAGGCGTTCTTCAGCGTTAAGAAAAATCCTAAACGACCTTTTATCGTTTTTACTCAATCTGTTAGTACTCGTGTTTTAGGTACTTCATTCAATATCAACTCTTACAAAGCTTTACATAAAGCTACAGTAACGGTAGCAACCGGGCGAGTAAGGGTAAGTATACAAGCCAAAGTGCTGGGCATTTTAACACCCGACCTTCAAATTAATTATTCTACTCAAAGCGGTAATTATCAGGTATACAAGTGTGATGCCTCACAGGCTCATTCCTGGACAACAGGTCAAAGTATTCTGAACAATGCATCTTTTGAAGAAGTTGCATTGACCATCAAAAACGTTTACGGCGTTCTGCTTACAAGCCCCAATAAGGCCGCTATACATTACAAATACAACCTACATATTAATACTACCCATACCCTTGATGAAACCATGAAGATCATCTGTTCTGTTCATCAAAATACATTTAAAAGGAGGAACAACAATGAGATAATTATTTACTAAAACCATGAAAAATGAAAAAGCCGGTCTGTAGCAGATCCGGCCTTATACAATAGCTGAATTAAGTTGGAGCCTTTAGCAGCTGTTGCCTTAGTTTATCATTACAAATTTCACTAAGTATTCAAAAATATGAAAAAAAAGCCACGTCGCTTGAATAAAGCAACGCGTACAATTGTTATTGTTTTTAGCCTGCTTTTAGCAGGTGTAGGTCAGCTGTTTGCCGAAACCCTTAATGGTATATTTGAAACACGGGTAAGCCTTGCCTTTAAAAATGAAACGTTAGCACATGCTATCAGAAAAATAGAGCAGCAAAGCAAGGTAGAATTTGCCTACGATCCGGATTTACTGGGTTTACAAAAGTTGTTGGTAAAAGAAGGCCGTTTTACCGATGAGCGTTTGGATGTTGTTTTAAAATCCTTATTGCAAAGTACAGACATCTCTTTTAAAGAAGAGATAAAAGGTACTATCACACTGTACAAAAAATCTGCCAAAGTAGCATACGGTAAAGTATCGGGTCATGTTGTTGATGAAAAAGGCGAGCCTTTACCAGGGGCTACGGTAAGGTTAAATGAAATAAACAAAGCCATACAAACAAACCCCGACGGTTCATTTTCAATTGAGGCCGACCCGGGTGTTTACACGTTGCTTGTAAGTTTTATCTCATACCAAACCTATCGCGTACCTGGTGTTAAAATTGTTGCAGGCGAAACTGTAACCTTAGGTAATATAACATTGGTTGCTGAATCTGGCAGCTTAAATGAAGTAGTGGTAGTAGGCTATGGTACCCAGAAAAAAGAAAATTTAACAGGTGCGGTAGATCAGGTTACATCAAAAGTTTTGGAAAACCGTTCGTTACCAAATCTTACCCAGGGTTTACAAGGTGTAATTCCCAACCTTAACCTGGTTCCGCTGGATGGAAAACCAATTCAATCACCAAGTTTTAACGTACGCGGTACAACATCAATTGGTCAGGGTGGTAACGCATTGGTATTGATAGATGGTGTTGAAGGCGATCCCAGCCGTATTAATCCAAGTGACGTAGCCAGTGTTTCGGTATTGAAAGACGCGTCATCCTCGGCTATTTATGGTGCAAGAGCAGCTTTTGGTGTTATCCTCATTACCACTAAAAGTCCGGCTAAAGAGAAAACAAGTATCACTTATTCTTTTAACCAATCGTTCAAAAGCCCCACAACCGTTCCGCAATTGGTAACCAATGGTTACACGTTTGCCAAAATGTTTAACGAGGCTTGGACGGCGGCTAACAACTATTCGCAAACGCCTCAGAACATCAATAAAACGGTGAAGTTTTCACCGGAATACCTGGCCGAATTAAAACGCCGTGACGCCGACCCATCTTTGCCTAAAGTGGAAGTTAACCAAAATGGCGAATACGTTTATTATGCCAATACAGACTGGTACAAAGAGCTTTATAAAAACCATAATGCCTCAAGAGAACATAACCTTGCTATTTCGGGCAATAGCGGTAAGGCTGACTTCCTGATTACCGGCAGATATTTTGCTCAGGATGGTTTATTCCGTTACAACTCTGATGATTACAGCATTTATAACTTAAGAGCTAAAGGATCATTACAGGTATTCCCGTGGTTACGCATTTATAACAATGCCGACTACTCTAACATGAAATATCATAACCCGTTGAACGTGGGCGAGGGTGGTGGTATCTGGCGAAACCTTGCCGACGAAGGGCATACTGTAGCGCCTATGTTTAACCCCGATGGTACTTTAACTTACTCTGCCGCTTACACTGTGGGAGATTTTGTTTATGGTAAAAACGGTATTGATTTTGATAATCGCGTATTCCGGAATACAACAGGCTTTAATACTTCTTTCTTTGATGATGTTTTCAGGGTAAAAGGTGACTTTACTTTTCAGAATACTGATAACAACCAAGATCGCAAACGTGTACCTGTACCTTACAGCCGCAAACCAGGGGTAATTGAATATGTAGGTACCAATTATAATGATCTGGAGAATATGAACCAGAGCACGCAGTATGTCGCTACCAACTTTTACGGTGAATATGAGCCAAAACTGGGTAAAGACCATCACTTTAAAGCATTAGCGGGTTTTAACTTCGAGCAATCAACCTTTCAAAAGTTAGATCTGGTTCGTAATGGTCTTATTTTTCCGGATGCTACAGATATTAACCTGGCACTTGGTCAATCTATCACTACCGCAGGTGGATATGACAGATGGGATGTTATGGGTGGCTTTTATCGCTTAAACTATTCTTATAAAGACAGATACCTGGTTGAGGCTGATGGCCGTTATGATGGTTCATCAAAATTTCCTTCCGATCAGCGTTATGCGTTTTTCCCTTCAGTATCTGCCGGATGGCGCGTTACTAACGAGCCTTTCTGGACAATGTCAAAAGATATTATTTCTGATTTGAAGATCCGTGGATCTTATGGATCATTAGGAAACGGAAGTATCAAATCATATGCTTTCCAGGAGCAATTTAGCATCAGACAATCTGGGCGTGTTTTAAATGGCGTACGCCCGCAAATTACTAACCAGCCAGGTGTGTTACCTGATGGATTAACATGGGAGACAGCGACCGTTGAAAACTTGGGTGTGGATATGGGATTCCTGGCTGGACGCTTAACGCTGACCGCTGATGGTTATATCCGCAAAACCAAAGATATGTTTACCGTAGGTAACACCTTGCCTGCTGTATTTGGTACAACTGTGCCTAAAGGTAACTATGCCGACATGCAAACTAAGGGCTGGGAAGTAACCATTGCCTGGAGAGATAAATTTGATGTAGGTGCTAAACCGTTCAACTACGGTTTTAGAGCAACCCTGGCCGATTATCAATCAACCATAACTAAATACAACAACCCGGATAAAAACCTGAGCGATCCCAACAAAAGCTTAACTGATCAAACTTATTACGTAGGTGAAAAAGTAGGAGAGATTTGGGGATTTGTAACGAATGGCTACTTTACTTCGGCGGCTGATATTGCCAATTCACCAAAACAAAATTTAATTAAGGCATCGGGTGCCAGTGATCTTTTACCAGGCGATATCAAGTTTAAAGACTTGAACGGTGATGGTGTAATTGACTACGGTAATCAAACTGTAAATAAACCGGGCGACCGTAAAATTATAGGTAACAATACTCCGCGATATACTTTTGGTTTTGGTATGGATGCCGACTGGAACAGCTTTTTCTTCTCGGCCTTTTTCCAGGGTGTAGGTAAACGCGATTGGTACCCAGGCTCCGAAGCCGATTACTTTTGGGGACAATATAATCGTCCTTACAATAAGGTACCGGTATCACAACTGGATAAGATCTGGTCAGAGAGTAATCCAAATGCTTACTTTCCAAGATATCGCGGATACTCTGCCCAAAATGGATCAAACGAACTTGCGCAGGCTCAAACTAAATATTTACAAAACGCAGCCTACGTAAGACTTAAAAATATCCAGTTAGGTTATCACCTGCCGTTGAGCCTCATCAAAAAAATCAAATTAGGTGATGCCCGGGTGTTTGTTTCGGGCGAGAACTTATGGACATGGTCGCCATTATATAAGATCACCAAAGATATTGATCCTGAAAGCATTAACGGATCTGACAGGGTGTTAACAGATGGCACCAATGGTAATGGTAATAATTACCCAATACTAAAAAGCATAACCTTAGGTGTATCAGCAACTTTTTAATTGCTAAATAACAAATTGAACATTTTAAACCCATTAAATATGTTTATTCAACGTATAAAATCAATCAAAACTTATTTGTACATCTGCCTTATTGGCTGTATTGCAGTGAGTTGTAAAAAACTGGATCAGGTTCCGCAGAGTACGGCAACTGGAGCTGCTGTATTTGGCAGTACCAGTGGCCTTGAATTGTACACCAGTTCATTTTATAATATTTTGCCTAATGCCGATACCATACCGATATTCCGTGCAGATGCTATGTCTGATTTCGGGGCGAGAACTTCATACCCTGACTTTTTAAGGCCGGGATTTTTTGACGCCAGACAAAGCTCAGGCTGGAACTGGAACGATCTGCGTAACTTTAATTACTTTATTCAAAACTGTAACAACCCTAATATATCACTTGCTCAGCGTCAGCATTATATTGGTTTGGCTCGTTTTTTCAGAGCCTGGTTTTATTTTGATAAGGTAAAACGCTTCGGAGATGTACCTTGGATTGGTAAGCCAATGGCTATCAATGATCCGGCACTGTTTAATGGCCGCGACTCAAGAACACTGGTAATTGACTCTGTTATTGCCGATTTGGATTATGCTTGCAAGTATATTACCACTAATGATAATACACGCAGCTTAGTTACTAAATACGTAGCGTATGCCTTTAAATCACGTGTTTGTTTATTTGAAGGTACATTCAGAAAATATCATGATGAGTATAAACTGCAAGGTTCAGCCAACGCTTTACTTAGCCAAGCCGCTGATGCTGCTCAAAAAGTAATGACCGAAGGTGGCTTTAGCCTGAACACAGCAGGAGGACTTGATAAGGCTTACCGACAGTTATTTATAACTCAGGCTCCGGTAGCTTCTGAAGATATTTTGGTTTCTGTGGTTGATCCTGCTCTGGGTATATTCAGTGATGCTAACTGGTACTGGACAAGTGCTACTTATGGCGATAGATTAAGTTTAACCCGCACATTTGTAAACACCTATCTGAATATTGACGGAACACCTTTTACCAATAAGCCTGGTTATCAAACCATGACTTTTAACCAGGAGGTTAAAGGTCGGGATATGCGTTTACAGCAAACCATCAGAATGGGTAGCTATCAGCGTCTAAACGGTGGTACGCCAGAAGCCGCTCCTCCTGTATTTTCCTATACCTATACCGGTTACCAGCCTATGAAATGGACTCAGGACGATGTATCATTAGATGGAGGTAAAAAAAGCACTAACTCCATGCCGCTTATCAGGTACGCCGAGATCTTGTTAAACTACGCCGAAGCTAAAGCCGAACTGGGTACTTTAAACGATGGCGACTGGAACCAAACTGTGGGTGCTCTGCGCAGGCGTGCAGGCATAACCGGCAATACATCTTCAAAACCGTTAACTGTTGATCCATACCTACAGACCAATTACTTCCCGGCCATTGCCGATCCTTCAATTCTGGAGATCAGAAGAGAGCGTGGAATTGAGTTAGCGCTTGAAGGCTTTAGGTTTTATGATCTGGTACGCTGGAAACGTGGCCCGCTGATGGATCAGATCTGGAATGGTTTCTATGTTCCGGCACTTGATGTACCTATGGATTTAAATGACGATGGTGTACTGGATGTATGCTTTTATAAAGTTATGCCGGCCAATCCCGTAAAAGGAGTAACCTATGTTAACGTTGCTGAAACTATCAGCGGTGGTACACCAAATCCACAGCGCCTAAGTCATGATACTTACGGCGAATTAACCTGGTTAACTACGATACCTAAAAAATGGGATGATAAATTTTATCTTTACCCCATACCAGAAACCGATAGGTTACTTAACCCTAAATTGGGGCAAAACCCCGGTTGGTAAACAACTTTAACACAAATAATAGAAATGAGAACAAAACACATCCTGCTGATGGCTTTAGGAATTCTGCTTTCCTTTTATAGCCATGCCCAAAACCTTATTGTGGGTACCTACAACCTGCGTTATGCCAATCCGCGCGACACGGGCAATATGTGGGTTAACCGGGCGCCAATTGTAGCATCGCTGATCCGCTTTCATGATTTCGACATTTTTGGCACGCAGGAAGGTTTGCTGAATCAGTTGCAGGATATTAATGCCGCTTTACCACAATATGAACGCTATGGTTTAGGTCGTGATGATGGTAAAGACGCTGGTGAGCATTCGGCTATATTCTTTAAAAAGGATAGGTTTAACCTATTAAATAAAGGTGATTTTTGGTTGTCGCAAACTCCCGAAAAACCTTCATTAGGATGGGATGCTACCTGCTGTAACCGCATATGCTCATGGGTATACCTGCAGGATAAACAAACCAAAAAGAAGTTTTACTTTTTTAACGCCCATTATGACCATCAGGGAAAAGTGGCCCGTGAAGAAAGTAGTAAATTGATTTTGGAAAGGATAAAAAACATAGCTGGCAAAGAGCCAGTTATACTTACTGGCGATTTCAACGGATCGCACGAGAGTAGTTGGTACCAGCGTGTGGCTACCTCAGGCCTCATGTTTGATACTTACAGCAAAGCCGGGCATCCGTATGCCAATAATGCATCATTTAATGCTTTCAAAAGCTCTGTTCCCGGTAATGAGATCATTGATCATATCTTTACTACCTCTGGTTTTACTGTAAAACGCTGGGGCATATTAACCGATAGTTATCACGGTAAATATCCATCAGATCATTTTCCTGTTCTCTCCGAGATCAGCTTCTAATAACTTTATTATCAATTGACTACTTAGCCCTGTCTTACGTAAGTAAGATAGGGCTTTTTTGTGCTGTGGATCTTGGTTAGCGGTAATAGCCATTCTCATCTCAAGAACAGAAGCAATCCATTCATCATGGCAGATTTGTCCAATAGATAGCCTTTTTAGTCCATGTTACCAGAAATACATCAAGTGTAACTTTGTTTAGTTGATAATCAATCAGTTCATATGATTCTTAATCAGCAATTAAAATGTACATCGCTAAGTGTTTGAATGTGTCATGGTTAACAAAGGTGAAATAAAGCAGAAAATTTTAATTATGGAGGGCAACGCTTTGGTTGCTTTCGAGTTAAGATTGTTGTTAACCAATGCAGGATATACAGTTTGTGGAGCAGTTGATTCCGTTCGGGAGGCATTAAAAATATTTGAACATCACAAACCGGATATGGTGTTGATAGATATTATACCCGGAAGTGAAGAAGTTAGCATAAACTGGGGTATGCAACTTAATGCTAAGGATATTCCGTTCATATATCTATCCGAGAATTTTCAGGCTAATTTTATGGAAAAGGTCAAGGCAACTGATCCTTATGGTTTTATTGTAAAGCCATACCGAGAAGTGGACCTGCTGATTACATTGGATGTTGCCTTGCATCGTTATCAAAATGGGATGGAGGCTCTGTTGCGCCGGGCAGAAATAATAAAAAGTGAATTTCAAAATATAACAAATAATAACATGGGGTGGAAAGAAAAGCTGTTGCAGATGGCCGCAACGTTTCAGTCCCGGATACCTTTTGATTTTTTATCAATTAATGCAGAAAGTGCAGAGACCGGTTTGTTTAACACCATTAATTTTCTAAGGATAGGTCTTAACGAATATCAGGAAATTGGTTCGGAGAATTTTCTCCAGCGTACGCATTTAAAGTTGTCAGATATACAAAGCTTGCAAAAAGATTTAGTCATAGATACCGATATTGCTTTTTTTAATGGTGACCAGTTTATAAAGACATGGCCAAAATATCCATTGCAAAAGTTAGTTGCCGGGATCTTTAATTTAAAATCCATGTTAACGCTGCCAATTCAAATGAAAAATGGTGAAATGTGGAGTTTTTCATTTTATAGTCGCAAAACCGATTGCTATACAAAGCAACATGTTATCATTGGCAATCATATAAAGCCGGCACTTGAGCAAGTAATGAATACGATAGTCCGAGCCGAATATTTTACTCAGGTTTTATTTCCGGAAAATAAAAGTTACAAGACGCATTCGAATCTGATCAATGATAAGGGTTTTGAGGACATAATTGGAAAGAGTGATCAAATGCTAAACGTGTTTAATTACGTTTCTAAGGTTGCCCCTACAGATACTTCCGTTTTGATTTTTGGAGAAAGTGGTACGGGGAAAGAAAAAATAGCTAAACGTATTTATCAACTTTCTTCACGTAAAAACCAGCCCTTTGTTGTTATTGATTGTGCGAGTTTGCCAATTCATATTGCGGAGTCAATTTTGTTCGGCCACGAGAAAGGTTCATTTACCGGCGCCCTGGAAAAAAGGATCGGTAAATTTGAACAAGCTCACAAGGGTACGGTATTTTTAGATGAGATAGGGGAACTGCCACTTGAGTTGCAGGTAAAATTGCTTAGAGTGCTTCAGGAAAAAGAAATAGACAGGATTGGTGGCAAAAATTCGATAAAAATAGATGTTCGGATCATCGCTGCATCCAATCGCGATCTGGCAAAGGAGGTATCACAAGGAAACTTCCGTTTAGACCTATATTACAGATTAAATATATTCCCAATTCTAATACCTCCTTTAAGGGAGCGTGTTGAAGATATTCCGGAATTGGTATCGTTTTTTATAGAGAAATATAGCCAAAAAATGGGTAAAAAGGTTGAAAGAGTCTCTTCCAAATTATTACAGGAGATGGTAGGACATCATTGGCCGGGTAATATACGGGAGTTAGAGCATTTTCTTGAACGTGCTGTTCTGTTAGCCTCTACACCAATTATTAATGAAAATGGTTCACATACTTACTTCCAGAAAAAAGTGATACACGCAGGTCATGTAAAAGCGATGGATGAAAATGAACGTGATCATATATTAAATGTTTTAAAAATATGCAAAGGTAAGGTTGCTGGTGTAGGAGGAGCGGCAGAATTGCTTAAAATTCCTTCAACCACGCTCAATTCAAAAATGAAAAAATTGGGTATTAAAAGGGATTTTATTTAGTGTAAACTTTCTCTTAGAAGAACTTTACACTAAATAAAAATCACCTTGATATGCACATATCGACAATAAGTAATTAAGCGCCTCTATAAACCAGCTTAGTAAAAAATGCTGGATCGATCACGAAACCTCCCCATTTTTTATCATAAGCTGCTGTCGGTTTTAATGCAACAACCTCATTAACGGATTTTCCCTGTTTCTTTAAAGTCGATACTTTGGCATGAATGTCTACCAGCATATCGCGAAACTCGATTAATTGTTTCCGGTTTCCGATAGGCCCATGCCCTGGTATGATAATCGTTTTATCGGTAGTGCGTGATACATTAAGATTAGCAGCTTTGATTGCCCCTTCAATATTTCCGCCGGTATTATAATCAATAAAAGGATAATATCCGTTCCACCAGGTGTCTGCCACATGAAGAATGTCGGCATTAGGGAAATACACTGAAATATCACTATCTGTATGTGCAGGTGCGTAATGTTTCATCTGAAGAGTCTCCCCATTAAACGACATGGTATGCTCATCCTTGAAGGTAACTGTTGGCAATGCTCCTTTAGGAGCAGCCGGGAAGGTATAATTCCAGTCATCTACCCGGGTACTAACGGCCAAATGTTTACGGGTATTTTCATGAGAAATAATAGTTGCTCCAGCTTCGTGCAGCCACTCATTTCCGTCAGCATGATCAAAATGCCAGTGTGTATTGATCAAATATTTTAAGGGTTGGGAGCTGATAGATTTTAAAGCAGCAGACACATTGACCTTAGATACACCAATGCCACCATCAACCATAAGCTTACCTTGAGGGCCATTCAATACAGCGATATTTCCACCCGATCCTTCCAGTACGCTGATATTACCACGAAGTTTGGTAACGTTTATCTTTGCTGTTGCAGCTGCTTTTTTGATTTTTATTACAGGACTTTGTTCCTGTGCATATAACCATTTAGGAGAAAGCCAGATGCTTGCCGTTAAAAGACCGGCTGCGCCAAGAAATTGACGGCGGTCTATTGTTTTGTTTTCGTTTAACATGATTTGATTTTTTAATAAGGGTGATTGTTGTAAACAATATTTTTCTTCTCAAAGAATTTGCCATTGTTTAATATACTTAAAATCAATTATTTAAACAAATAGATCATTTTTTTAATTTACTATATTTCGTAAATAAGCGAATTGTCAAAACTTCCATCGTTTTTTGTGCGCTTAAGCCATAAGCTGCCATTTTTAATTTAAAATACAACAGAAACAAGAGATAAAGGAGCTTACAATCAGAGAAGCGTTAAATAACGATATATAGTAATTTTTAAAACTTATTTTATTTCATAATTAATTGATTAACAATGCATTTATTTCATGGCATGATTTTCATATTAAGTAGACCATCATCTACTAACTGAAATTTATATTAATGAATGCAATGCAAATGTTATGGGATAATAAGTACCGCCAGGGTTTACCATCATTAACCGAACCTGATCCGTTTTTTTGTTCAATATATCATAGTTACCTCCAGCAAATATATCCGCATGGGGGTGCCTCAGTTCTTGACCTTGCCGCTGGTTCAGGCAGACATTCACTTTTTTTAGCAGAATTGGGTTGGAAAATAACGGCAGTTGATATTTCTCCTGTAGGCTTGCAAATACTGGAAGATAAGGCATCAACATTAGGTGTAAATATCGATACAACAATCGCTGATCTTACAGATTATCAATTACCAAGGCATAGGTTTGATGTAGTAGTTCTGTATTATCATTTCGACAGGTCACTTTTTTACCGGATATATAACTCATTAAAGCCTGGCGGCATATTGGTTTGCAAGTTAGCTGTTAACTGGTCTAATATTGTAGATGCGGACGTAACTGCTCCGCTGCCGCTTCAAAAGGACGAGTTCTTGTCGTTAGTTACACGCTTTTTTACGATTGAGCATACAGAAAGACCTGCCGGCAATCGGGGTGTTGTAGAATATCTCGGAATCAAAAAATAGTTACCTCAGAAAATTAATTTATAAGATACGATAATGATCCGAATGGCTGAACTTCAATCCATTGCTTATGAATAGTTCCGTGTTAATTGAATCAAAACATGATAAGTATTTACCTATGGTAAAAAACCTGGCAGCGGCTTGTTTTATGCTCATGCTCCAGGTTTATCTCATCGCTCCGTTGCTGCCTGCTATTGGCAACGAATTTCATTCAACATTAATCAGCCAGGCTATCCCCGCTTTTGCAATACCTTATGGATTATCCGCTTTATGCAGCATATCGTTAAGTAACAGAGTAGGAAGAAAAGTGATGCTACAATGGTCGGTATGGTTAATGACACTGGGTTGTTTTGCAACCGCGAGCTGTCATAGTATTTCGGCCTTTTTAGTAGTCCGAATACTTGCTGGTATTGCTACAGGAAGTATTTTGCCATTGGCGCTTGTGCTCATTGCAGAATGTTATCCGGCTTCCGCAAGAGGTACACGAATGCTTATCGTAGTTTTTTCTGTAGCTCTGGGCATAACTTTCGCTCCTGTTATCGGCGGCTATTTTAATGGTATGATTGGCTGGCGCACGATGTATATCATATCAGGAATTCTTTCACTTATAGTTTATTTAAGAATAGTCCTAAGCTCTTTTCCACTTCCCTTGAAAATTGCCCGAAAGCCGGAAAACCTCAGTTTGGTGTGGCAACTGAGTAAAAAGATCCTGACGCGTGGAGCAGGACCTTATCTGTATGCTTTTAGTTTTTTTGGCGGGATGTTCCATACAGGGGTTTTTGTTTGGCTAAGTTTTTATTTCACAACTCATTATCATCTTGGTGAACAAGGCATAGCCCTGGTATTATTGATCTTTCTTTTTCCGGGTCTTTTAATGGTGATATTAATGGCTGCTTTTTCTATTAAAACCAGTGTCAAAGGTACACTGTTAGCTGGTTTAATACTGGTAGCTGTGTGTGTGGCCTTGCTTTGGATCAATGTCAATTTACCGCTTTGGCTGGCTTATTTGTTTGTGCTTATCCTTTCTGTTGGGTTTAACATTACTCAGCCCCTTTTTATAGGTATCACTACTACCTTACACAACGGACGTATGAGTAATCAGGCTGTAGGGATGGGTTGTGGAATACTGTTTCTGGGTTATGGTGCAGGTCCGATGCTTTTCGTATTCCTGGTATCTCTGGGAGATTCCCCGGCCATCATTTTCCTTGCTCTTTTAGGTTTGCTGTTAAGCATATTGTCTTTCAAGGTGTGGAAGGAAAAGTTAAGTACCGACAAACACATTACAAAGCGTAACTTTTTTACAGACAATCAGGGGATGGCGCAGCGACATACTTGATAGATTATTGGGTAAAATTATAAATATCGTAGTTGATAAAACTGTTTTTGGATTATAACCAACTAATATACAATACAATGAGTAGGAAATACCGGAATTGCAGATACCGGTAAATAAACTAAAATAAAAGTAAACCTAATTTGAAAAATCATGAATGAAAGTAAGCCAATCGTGGTGGTAGATCACAATCCACCAAAATTTGAAGCTGGCGACATTGTCAGAATTTCAGTCAAGTTCCCAATCGGCCATTATCGTGTTCCGATGTATATGCGCGGAAAAAAGGTAGAAATTGTGCGTAACCTGGGTAGCTACATCAATCCGGAAGAAGAAGCGTTTGGCAAAAACGCCGGTGACAAAATGTGGTGTTATATGATCAAGATTCCTACCACGGAACTTTGGTCAAATTACGAAGGACAGGCAAATGATGAGCACCAAATAGAAGTGTTTGAAAACTGGTTAGAAAACATTGAATAACAATTTAATCAAATAAAAATGAGCAACAATCACGACCACGACCACGACCATGACCATAACCATGATCACGATCATCCACATGCTGAAATAAGTCATGACGAAACGCCCGGTTATTACGAAATACTGGAAATAAGCATTCGTGAACTATTAATTGAAAAGGGACTTATAAAACCAGATGATGTACGTAAGCAAATTGAACTGTTAGATTCGCGCCATCCGCTCCTGGGATCTAAAATGGTGGTAAAAGCATGGCTTGATCCGGAATTTAAAAAGCGCCTGCTGGCAAACGGCAACCACGGTGCTGAAGAAATGGGCATCTCTATTTATGATGATACTGACTTTACGGTATTGGAAAGCACACCAGATACCCACCATGTTATCGTATGTACTTTATGCTCCTGCTATCCGAGAGCTATATTGGGCTTGCCACCTGACTGGTATAAAAGTAAGGAGTATCGCGCGCGTACTGTAATTGAACCACGTAAGGTACTGGCCGAATTTGGAACTGTTGTTCCTGACAACGTTCGTGTTGTGGTAAATGATTCCACCGCGGCGCAACGTTATCTGGTGTTACCTGTAAGACCGGCCGGAACTGAAAACTTCACAGAAGAACAGCTGGAAGCTATTGTTACCAGAGATACGATGATTGGTGTAACTGTACCACGCATCAACTAAATAATTACTGATAAAACATAAAAATTAAAATCATGTCAACAGAAAATCTTGTTAAACATCTGCCCAATGATTTTGGCGGAACCATTTGCGGTGATAAAGTAAATATTTATGAGCGAGAGCTTTACATATGGGAAAAACGCTGTCATGCATTATTGGATGTGCTGGATTACCATAAAATTGTAAATACAGAAGAAAAGAGGAGAGGTACAGAAAACATAGGTTCGGAAATGGCTGGTAAACTATCTTACTACGAAAAATGGATCGTTTCGGCCTCAAACGTTCTTTTACAAAAAGGCCTGCTCGCACCAGATGATATTGCCCTTAAAACAGCCGAAGTAGCCAAAAGGTATGGTGTAACATTATAAGTTATGGAAATTTCGGGAATATTACTGATGTTATTGCTGGGCCTCAGGCATGGTTTTGATCCTGATCATATTGCTATTATTGACGGCATATCTATCAGGTATTCTGCAACCAAACCTACGCTGGCTAAGTGGACGGGTACTCTGTTTGCAATTGGTCATGGCGCTGTGGTAACCAGTATAGCGGTAATGATAAGCAGGTTCAGCCATTCATATCGTTTTCCGCAAACTGTGTGGAATGTGTTGGACTGGCTTCCGGGGCTTTTATTGATCGTAGTAGGGTTAATGAACCTGCGGATGCTGGTAGTTCAGGAAAAATATAGCCCTAAAGGGTTAAAAACGTTTTTTATTCCATCCAGATTAAAAAATAGTTCGCACCCGTTATCAATTGTGCTTATTGGTGTACTTTTCGCGATGGTGTTTGATACCAATACCCAGGCAGCTGCGTGGGCCTACACAGCTACATCTAAACTGAGCACTACTAACGCCTTAATTCTTGGACTTTCATTTTCTGTTGGAATGATCACTACCGATACGCTGGATAGCAGAATATTATATACGCTCATGCTCAATTCTGCAAAAAGTAATCTGGTGTTAAATTATCGCAGAAAACTTGGCTGGATCATCGTAATTATTTCGCTGGTTGTTGGTACTTATAAAATTGTAAGTCATATAAACCCTAAAACCGAGATCCCGGAAAATTCATTAACAATAATTGGTATATCATTTTTTGCCTTAATGGCCCTTTTTTATACTTATATTCTTTATTCCGGTTCTCAACAAACCAAAAAACAATTAAATGGCCATTAAAGATTTAACACAGGTAAGCAGGCATTTATTTTTATGCAACGGGGGAAGTTGTAAAAATCTTGGTGCCGAAGAAAGTACCGCCGCTATAAGGGCTGCAATAAATGATTGCGGCCTGGCGGATAAAATTCATACCACTAAAACACTATGCAACGGACGCTGTAAAGACGGACCTGTAGTAATTGCGCAGCCAGATGGTATTTGGTTTAAACAGGTATCAAAAGAAAAAGCAGCGGAGTTTGTGCATAATTTTTTGGTGCAAAACGTAGTGCCGGATAACATGTTGTTGTTTGAATACGGCAGTGATGTGATCCATGCAGTAGAACCACCGGTTCCGGCAAACTAACCTTAAATTTAATGATGAGATACAGCGCTGTTCAGGTGCTGTATCTCTTTATGAAGTGCTGCACCTAATCTGCAGTTTTTTTAAAACAGATATATTACATAAAAAACCTAAACAGAGTAACAGAGCATCAATCTGATTATTTTTATTACAAATGGAAAACACAGATCGTCTTAGTTTTTTAGAATTTTTGCCGGTAAGCATTTTTGGTGCCGTAATGGGTTTATCGGGGCTTAGCTTTGCCTGGAACCAGGCGGTTCATCTCTGGCATTTGCCATTAATTATTAGTCAGTTAATAGGTGGGCTTGCAGTAATCACATTTATCATACTCACGTTTACCTACTCATTAAAATTCTGGAAATACCCCGACCTTGTTTTACAGGAATTTAAAAACCCAAATACAATTAGTTTTTTCAGCACTATTATTATATCCTTATTATTACTTCCGGGAATTTTGCTGCCTTTGTTCCCTACTTTAGCCGTAAGCATCTGGGTAGTAGCTACCTTACTAATAGGGTTATTTGCCTGGTATGTACTGCGCCAGTGGCTTGATAGGCAACAAAAACCAGCAAGCGCTATGCCGGTTTGGCTTTTGCCTGTAGTTGGAACTTTAAATGTGCCTATAATAGGCAGCAAGATATTAATACCCGGCAGCCATGAAGTATGCCTGTTTTTCTTTAGCATCGGAACTGTTTTTGCCATCATACTCATCACTATAATCTTTTCCCGTCTTATTTTTCAGGAACCCATGCCCAACACAGTAGCGCCTACATTGATGATCATGGTAGCACCATTGGGTTTGGCTTTTAACAGTTATGAAAACCTGAGCCATAGCCAGGATATGTTTGCAGCTGTATTGATTTATTTCGGTTTGTTTTTATTACTGTTGCTGAGCAGCAAACTATTAATGTTGCCTCGCGCTTGCCCATTTCAAATTTCCTGGTGGGCTGTAAGTTTTCCACTGGCAACTATTACCAACGCAATGTGCCGCTTTGTAGAAAATAAAACTGAATTTATTCCTCAATATTTAGCCAAATTTCTCTTGTTGTGTACAACATTAGTGATACTGTTTCTTTTGATTCAAACCATTATCCGTATTGTGAAAGGTACATTTGTTCCCGTGTCGTTTACTCATGTACAAACAGCTATAAAAGAATAACTTTTCTATATAAGTAAGCATGAAGTGTTCTAAGCTGAACTTATATCAAAGGTTAGGCAACAGGTAATATAATAATAACAGACTTGCACCAATAACCCCCACAGTTAGCAGAAGCAAAAGCCTTGACTTAGGATAAAATGTCTGCTCAAGTAATTGCTTTTCTATGCGTTTGTACCTGGAATAACCAATCAGGGCAGTTAATGCACCCACGGCAACCAGGCACATGCCTATCAGGCCGGAGAATCCTTTGGCCGGTGTAACATTACGGGCGCCAACAGCCAGTGAAAGCTGCCGAACAAAAAGGGAAAATTTAACGACAACAAACCCAAAGCCCATAAGAGCAATACTTGTTCTGACCCAGGCAAGAAAAGTGCGTTCATTGGCTAAATGGTCACTGGCGCTGGCTTTTGGGCGGTTATTATTGTCGTCCTGCATTTGCGTTAAAAGTTTTAATAATTTCTAAAGCAAAAGTCGCTATTTATGATCTAATATTAGCTTGTTCTTCAATCTAATAATTTCCAAAGCTTCAAATCTGACTTTATTTTGGTCAAGGCAGCGTTGGTCATTGAGCCGCTTAGTAACACTTTGGTACCGATCCATAATAAGGCTTTGTTCATTCCTCCCAATTTTACGGCGTTCATTAACAGTGCCTGGGCGCGTTTTTTGATGGCAGGTTGAAATTTGTCGATATCTTCCTCTTTTAAAACAGGCCAGTTGGAACCGGAACTGAATTTAAAACTTGGGAATTCATAGTTAGTAGCGTCTTTGAATATTGGAATGATCTGGTAACGTTCATCATCCTTGGTTGACTTGAAATCATCGATATTAGTTTCTGCATATCCGTTTCTGAATATGCGATTTTCCTGTATGGCTGATTTTGGGATGGTAAAGTAGTCTCTTAAAAATATTTTGCAGTTATACCTCCCCAGAAAGTAATCATGCACACGGAATTCCTTATTAATAAAGCCGCTGAAACCATTAAGAGCGCCGCAGGCTATGGCCAGTTCGCCTACAATTTCTTCCGTAATGCCGTTTGCATCCGTTATCAGGCGGGCAGGAGAGATCAAATATTGACCGCTGAGATTGTCATTAAGTGCATTGGCCAGATCTGTTGGTTTCGATCTCATTTGAGAGAGCATGGAAGAAAGCGTTAAACCAATCACATTTAAAATAGATTGGCTCTGATCGATTGGCCCACGTTCTTTGCTTGGAAAAGGCTCGATCATCAAAATAGTCGAATTAAAACCATTATGGTCGTCAGATGCCTGTTGCGACTCCCCGGTGAATGATGCTAAAACTTCCCTGACTTTATCAAAAGGTTCATTATTGATCAGGCCACCATCCACATTTAAAGATGTGTAATTGCCTGAGGGGGTTAACGGTGTGTTTTTAAATATTTCGGTCAGAAACTGACTTGAATTTATAAATCCAGCATCCCGGTTCAGTAAACGTGATTTTAAACCCACCGGGAATGCGCCAGTTGCCATTGCGGCATCCCGGGCAATATCCAGATGGATATCATCTTTAAAGTTTAACGGGATCCATCCATTATTAGGCGCGACAAGATCCGTTTTTTCTGTAAGCTCAAAACAAGCGTAATCATTGTGCACCATCATATGGTATTTCCTATTTGTAGGAGATGCTGCGTAAAAATCGGCGCTGTAATTAAATCCACCAAGATTAGACAGCGTAGTGAAAACTTTTAGGTTAGGATTGATAAAACGGGGAAGGGGCTGCCAATCTGATTTGATCGCTTTTACCATCTTATTGGCAACCTGATCTATAAAATCAGAGTTCAATCCTGATAATACAGTTCCGGTCTTTTCAATATCACTGGTATCAAGCATCGTAGAAAACATATCAGCATCTGTAAGATCAACCCAGGCATTGTAAAATTTATTTTCAGGATGTTCTTCCAGTAAATCGGCGCTTGGTTTGTCTATAGGTGTAATTGGGCTATTAAGTGAAGAAGCAACAATGATCCCGGTCATACCGCCTGCCGAGGCGCCTCCAATAACTGGAATTTCTACCCGGTGGCTTGGTACACCAGGCTGGCCGCGTCTTTTTTCCCATTCCTGGAGTGCTTCTAACAGGTAATCCATTACACCTGCAGTATAGGCACCGGCCGACACTGCACCGGCCATACAAATACCAACTGAAAATACATCTGATTGGGGTGTGGTTTGTTCCATGATATTAAGACAGGTAGATTTGAAAATTATGCTGATGGTACAATAAAGCTATTGTGCCAGATTGACATAACAAGAATAGTAACGGTTATTTTTTTGTTAAATTCCTGTACTTGGATGCTTAGTATTTATAAAAGAGTCAGAGGACGATAGCTTAACTGCCAGGTGTTTAAAGACAACTGTGCGAAATTTTTTATAACCTTTGGCGATAAGGGTAGTTATTATAACTTTGAAAAGCCAGGCCTTCATCAGCCGGCATGCTTCGGCAATATGAAATTCGTACCAATACCTGATCATTTATGATTATGAAGAAATATTTTTTATTGATTGCCTTGTTCGCGTTTTACAATACTTTGAACGCGCAAAACCTAAACCTCATCCCTTATCCGCAACAAGTTAAGCAGCTTAAAACTACTTTACGGATAAAACCGGAAAGTATGTTTTTTACCAAAAACAGTCAATATAAAAATGAGGTGCTTTATTTAAATGGCCAGCTTGGTTTAGCAGGTAAGGGTAGGCAAGAAATAAGAATTGTAATCACTAAAGATATTGAAGGCATAGGTGCTTACCGATTAAGTACAGTATCCAACAAAATAGCTATTATGGCGGCTGAGCGGGAGGGGGTATTTAACGGGGTTACCACACTTTTACAGCTTTGCCGATCTGCAAAGGCAGAAGATAGCCGCATATTGCCCGGTTTGATTATTAATGATAAACCCCGGTATCAATGGCGGGGTTTTATGCTTGATGAATCAAGGCATTTTTTTGGAATGGCAGCTGTTAAAAATATACTTAACTGGATGGCTTTTTATAAGCTTAATCGATTCCATTGGCATTTGACAGATGCGCAGGGATGGCGGATAGAGATCAAAAAATATCCCTGGCTCACTAAAATAGGCGGGATAGGCAATTTCACCGATTCTACCGCGGCAGCTCGTTATTATACTCAAAAAGAGATAAAGGAAATAGTGGCTTATGCTAAACGTCGCCACATTGAGATAGTACCTGAAATAGACATGCCCGGACATGCAACTGCGGCCAACAAGGCATATCCGAAGTATTCTGGTGGCAAGGTGAAAGGTTATGATGATTTTACATTTAACCCGGGCAAAGAGGAAACATATCAGTTTTTAACCAATATTTTAAAAGAGCTTAAAGTGTTATTCCCAGATGGCAGAATACATATTGGTGGTGATGAGGTAGCGCTGGGAATAAAGGCGTGGGACAACAATACTGATGTCAAAAAGCTGATGGAGAAAAAGGGTTACACAGACCATCAACAGGCAGAGGCTTATTTTTTACGACGAATTGCTGATTCGGTAATTAAGCTTAAAAACAAAGTGATGTGCTGGGACGAGGCTGTGGCAGCAAATCTGCCGGTAAATCATGTATTGGTTAACTGGTGGCGGCAAAATAAGCCTGAGGTATTACAAGAAGCAATTACAAAAGGTTATCCAATCATTTTATCGCCAAGATTACCGATGTATTTTGATTTTGTACAGGACAGTACACATATATCGGGCCGTAAGTGGGATGGACATTATAATACCTATCTGGATGTTTATCATTTTCCGGAAAATGATTTAACGGCAGATGTTTATCAATCTAAAAATGTAATAGGCGTACAGGCCAACTTATGGACAGAAACTGTAGCATCACAAAAAAGATTGGATTACCTGCTTTTCCCAAGGATTGCTGCCGTAGCCGAATCCGGCTGGACATTCGACGCTACCAAAAACGATGATCTTTTTAATGCCCGTTTAAAAGCGCATTTAAACTATTATAAAAATGCAGGTATCTATTATTTTGATCCATTTAATCCCAGTTTCCATAAAGAGGCTGTTGATGTAGCACCTAAGCCTGTGATAAAAGATTAGACATCTGTGACAGGGGCAAATGGCAATTTTGAAGGCCTGATCGGGAGATGTTCCTCCACTTATGTCCAATTTTGTCTTAAGTCTGCAAGTGCCTTGATAAATTCTTTGTCAGTTCCTTGTGTAAGGATCTCTTTTTTTTCGTTTTTTTACGATATATCATTAATTTTAATTTTTAGCCAACCATTGCATGTGATTAATAACCAGAATCTTATAGTTTGGTATTGCCTTTGACTTGAATAAAGTCATAAAATTGATAAACTATGCAATCGGACAAATACGCCGTGATAGGCAAACAATGGTCAGGCGTGGCAAAACCAATGATTATAAAAAAAGAAAAGCTATCTGAATCGGGACAAATTCTGGATGAAGCCGCTTTATGCCTTTTTAATTTTATCTCGGATTTCTCCGAGATACCTTTGTCTGAATCGGAGAAAGAGCACATTAATTTAAATTTAAAAGTGAAAACGCTGCGACGCGGAGACTATTTGTTGCAGGAAGGAGATATATGTCGCTACCATTGGTTTGTTGTTAAAGGCGCGATAAGGATGTTGTCTATTAATGTAAGTTGCCGGGAGTATGTTTTGGCTTTCAGAACAGAAAATAATTGGGTTACCGAAAGTGAAAGCCTTAGCCAGCAGAGCCCTTCAAGATATTACATTGAAGCGATGGAGCGCACGCAAGTACTACAATTGAACGCAAATTGTATGGAAACGCTGAGAAATGATATCCCGGCCTGGGCCGAAATGCTACAAAAGCACGAATATGAACAGGCCATTGTAACGCAAAGAAGGATAAACTCAGTAATCAACATGACTGCTGAAGAACGATACAGGGACATGCTCATCAGTTATCCATACTACGAGCAGCGCTTTTCCCAACACATGCTGGCTGCTTACCTTGGTATTCAACCTGAAACTTTATGCCGGATAAGGAAGAATTGAAATTTATAATAAATATGCTCAAAGTGATCATATCAAATGAATTGTGAATTTTAAATAACCTTGAACATTCCAGTTTCACTTTTTATCAGCAGCTAATTGAAAAACTGGAATATGGCTTGTCCAAGCTGATGAGCTTTTTCTATATTTGTTACTTTACATCATTACAATCTATCCATTACCCATGAAACAAAAATTCCATTATGCAACTATCACTGAAGCAATTAGCCAACTTAAAGAACAAGGTTTTACGCTTGAATTTAATCTGGTAGGCAACGAATTTAAAACAGAGGGGCAAACCTACGTTGCTGATGAGTTTGAAATTGTTGATCTGTACCGTTATGAGGGCACTTCTGATCCTGCAGATGAATCAATCGTTTATGCATTATTGTCGTCATCAGGAGTAAAAGGGATTTTAGTGACCAGCTATGGTGCATCAACAGACGAAAGCTCGGCCGAAACCATTCGTCAACTACACTATAAATACCAACAGTCAAAATAATATTTCAAGAAATAAGTTTTGTGAATTCTGGCTTATAATTTATTAGCAGATGCCCTAAAGGACATCTGCTTTTTTATAATTTACTTATTGATTGGCGCCACCGTTAACTAACAGGTGCTGACCATTCACGAAAGAAGAAAGATCACTGGCAAAAAACTCAGCTACGTTGGCCACATCTTCCACCTCAGCCAATCTGCCCATCGGATTGCTGTCAAGCAGACTTTTTCTTAGTTCAGGATAGCTTTCAGGATCTACAAATATACCAGAATGGTCAACAGCAAATGGAATGATAGAGTTCACGGTAACACCACGGTGACCAATTTCTTGTGACAATACGTTAACAAGATAACGTGGGGTGGTTTTACTGCCCCCATATACCGCCATGCCCGGTACAGGGAAAGCTGTGGTGCTGGAAGCGATATAAATGATACGGCCATTATCTTCTACTGTTTTGGCAGCCTGCTGCATAGTAAAATAAGTACCTTTGGTATTAATAGTGAATAAGCGGTCAAACTGTTCTTCTGTAAATTCGGTTACCGGGGTTTCTACCATTTCAATGCCGGCATTGGCTACTACGATATCTATTTTACCAAATTCTTTTTTGGCTTCAGCAAATAACCTTTCAATTTCGGCCACTTTACTCACATCGGCCTGTACGGCAATTACGCGTACGCCCATCGCTTTGATGTTGCTGAGCACCTCATCGGCAGATGCTTTATCACGTGAGTAATTGATCACAATATCGGCACCTAAGGCTGCGTAACGTTCAGCAATTGCTTTACCTAAGCCTCTTGCTGAACCGGTAATAAGGGCTACTTTATTTTTTAATGAGTTCATGATTTTTAGTTTTTAGTCCGGAAGTCGGAAAGACCGAAAGTCCGGAAGATTGTTTTTAATAGTTGTTTTGCTTATTCAATGACTTGGCTTCCGGACTTTCCGACTTGCGGACTTCCGAACCTCTTTTTGGCTTAACAATTAAGCCATCGCGCCGTTAACGCCAATGATTTGTCCGCTGATCCATTTAGCATCATCGCTGGCCAGGAAGGCGACAGTTTTGGCAATATCTTCTGGCTCACCCAGTCGGTTAAAGGCATTCATGGAGTTCAAACGGGCTATAAGTTCTTCTGATTTACCTTTGGTGAACAGTTCGGTATTAACGGGGCCAGGCTGTACGGCATTCACATTGATGCCGCGTGCGCCAACTTCCTTAGCAAATACGCGGGTAAGCTGTTCTACCGCGCCTTTGGTGGCTACATAGCTGCCATAGGTAGGGGTTAATACACGGGTTTGGGTAGTGGAGAAGTTGATCACCGATCCATTGTCGGCCAGTTTGGTCGCGGCTTCTTTCAGGGTGTTAAAAGTACCAGTTACATTGATCTCAAACTGACGTGTAAACTCCTCTACAGTAGTATCTTTCAATAATTTAGTGATCATGATGCCCGCGTTATTGATCAGCACATCAATTTTACCATAATGGGTAATAGCCGCATCAAACATGGCTGTTACTTCATCAGCCTTGCTTACATCGGCTTGCAGGGCTATGGCATCACCGCCGTTTGCTTTTATCTCATTAACAGTTTCTTCGGCTGCCTGCTGGCCGCCCGCATAGTTAACAATTACTTTAGCGCCTTCGCTGGCTACTTTTTTAGCTATTGCTGCTCCAATACCTTTTGATGCGCCGGTTACTAAGATTACTTTTTCTGATAGCGTTTTCATGGTTTCTTATTTTATTTATATGATCTATGTGTTGTTGATTGACAATACAAAGGTGGCGCATATTTATGCCGTAGAATTGCGCAGAATTAAGGAAGTGTTATAAAATTCTAAGATTCTGTGTTTTCAATATTCTATTGTTTACTGATAAATTTGAGTTTGCAGATGTTTAGATATTTCGTATTGCTTATTCTGCTCTTCCATCTGCAGTATTTTTTTACCCTGAATATTCCTTCATACTATATTCTTAAGAATATAAAAGCTCAGACCATGCTCTTTGGTTATTCCAATGTTTGCGCCACGAAAAAAGATCGGTAAACAAACATTTTCCGATTGAGCGGATCCGGAAATATGCTTTAAAGAAATAGATGGTTTTCATAAAAATGGGGCTTAAATACAGTGCAAATTTGGTAGCCGTTTAATTCCTGAATATTGACTTATCGCAAAAAAAAATCTTGACTTACATCAAGGGTGAGACCCTAAATTGTATATAATTTATATGAGGTTGCATAATTAACGATATTTCGCTTTTTTTTGAGCGCAAATTTACCTTAATAAATTAATTATCAATAGTTTAAGTTTATGGCATTTTGTTTGACACATCAATTCTGTCAAATCAAACGATTATGTCATTAACTAATGAAATGAATTCAGCATTACCGACTGTAATTTCGGTTATACCGGTAGTAAATACAGAAGAAGCTATAAGAGCAAATGCATTTACCTGCCTGTTTAATCACATTAAGTTATATACCGGCAAGGAGATTTGTGATACAGAGGCGGTGCTTTTAAAAAAACTCCTCAAATACAGAGTACTTCGTAAACGGCAATATCTGTTGCAGGAAGGAGATGTGTGCCGATATTTATATTATGTGGTTGATGGAGCATTAAGAATGTATTCCGTTAATAGTCGGGGGCAAGAGTCTATTCTTGCCCTCGGTGTAGAAAACAACTGGATAGGCGATCGTGAAAGTATGGCACATGGAATTCCTTCAAATTATAATATTGATGCAATAGAGCACACCATATTACTTCAATTCCCTGTTGAGTATATTGAGCTATTTATTAAAACAATGCCCGCCTTTGCAACCTTGATCAGGCTACAGACTAAAGAGTTTTCTATTGACACACAGAAAAGAATTTACGCTGTTTTGAATCTTACTGCTGAAGAGCGGTATAGGGAGCTACTTGCAACCCGGCCTGAATTCGGACAGCGGTTTTCACAAAACCTGATCGCAGCTTATTTGGGTGTTAAACCCGAAACACTCAGCCGGGTTCGAAAACGATATTAACTTATTTAAATTTTAAAAATAATGGTTACGTTTTATCCCCAGGCGATTTAGCTTAGAATTTAAAGTGCTTGGTGACAAGCCAAGAATTTCAGCCGCTCCTCCCGGGCCATTGATTTTTCCGTTACATTGTTTCAGCACTTCAAGAATATACTCCATTTCTATTTGTTCAAGTGTTTTGAGCGTTTTCTGAGTATTGCCTGCCAGACTGATTCCTGGCTGCAAAAAAGAGGAATCAGGAAAAGCTATGTTTGTAACTTCTGATCCGGCAGTCATCAATACCGTCCTCTCAATCAGATGCTCCAATTCTCGGATATTACCCGGCCAGTCATATTGGGTCAGTTGTTCTATTGCCTCATTACTAAATATGAGCACATCGCGATTCATGGTTTTAGCAAACTGATCAACAAAATATTGAGCCAAAGCAGGAATATCCTCTTTTCGCTCGGAAAGAGAGGGCAGATGAATGGGAAATACATTTAACCTGTAATAAAAATCCAAACGGATTCTTCCGCCTGCAACTTCTTTTTCAAGATTCCGGTTGGTTGCAGCTATAACTCGTACATCAATTTTAATAGTTTTTGTGCTGCCTATGCGTTCAAATTCATGCTCCTGCAACACCCTCAGTAACTTTACCTGTGCCTCAAGCGATAGTTCTCCAATTTCATCCAAAAAGATTGTACCCCCATCGGCTGCTTCAAATTTGCCTGCTCTGCGCTCAATGGCACCGGTAAATGCTCCCTTTTCATGGCCGAAAAGTTCAGATTCCAAAAGTTCTGAAGGTAAGGCGGCACAATTTACAATGATCAAAGGTTTATTTCGACGCTGTGATCTTTTATGAATTGCTTTGGCAACAAGCTCTTTACCGGTACCGCTTTCGCCTAATATCAATACAGAAACAGATGCTTCGGCAACCGAAGTGATATCATCAAATACCTTTAATAGTTTTGGTGAACTGCCAACAATACCTTCAAAGCAATTTATTCCAGAAGTTACAGGTTCCGGCCTTTTAACGAGTGGTTTACTTTGAATAGTGGGACTATTTGTTGGTGATTGCTCAAAAAATGCTTTAATTGCTTTTTGTGCTTTTTGCAGTAACAGTAAGTGCGTATAATTAAAACATTCTTTAACCTGGCTATAAAATGATAGCGCTACCTGCTTTCCATCGTCATAGGTAAAACTAAAGATTAATTTTGACTGCAGGTTAAAATGTTTTGAGAGTTTTGCTTCCCATATATTGTCCATCAGGCTTTTACTAAAATCATATCCATTTAAAAAAAACCTTTGGTCTGCCAGCGGTTGCTTCGGGCGGTATCGAAATATTTCCTGCTGATCTGTGCCCATTTCTTCTAACAATTCCCGATCTGTTAAAAAATTGTATGCTTCAAATGAAATGCGCACAAAACCATATTCAGATGATAGACTACCGGGTCGTTCTGTCAAATTAATTTTTAATATATCAAAAGGAATAAATCCCTGAAAAGCACCAGGTAATAATTGTAACCTATCCAGTAAAGCTGTTGATGAAAGCTTGATATGTAACAGATGTTTTTGTAATATTATTTCCCGTTCTGCCGATAACCGGGTATGCTCTTTATGCTTATTGGTTGCAATATCGAGCATCATCAGTATATCTTTTTCACGGAAAGGTTTCATCAGGAAACCATAGGGCTGAGTTTCTTTTGCTCTTTCAAGAATACTTTGATTGGTACTGGCCGAAATATAAATAAATCCAATGTTTTCACTTGATAGTTCCTGAGCCAAATCAGTTCCGAAAGAGTTATCTTTAAGAACAATGTCAAGCATTACCCAGGAAGGCCTATGTTTTTCAATCATTTTCTGAGCCATAGAAACATTGGATGCAATACCACATACATGATGTCCGGCCCGGGTCAGCATCAATTTAAGGTCATTGGCAACAATAAATTCATCTTCTACTATTAAGATGCTCTCGCCCATATTAATAGGATTTAAGTTGTTCGTTTAAATGTTTTGATCATCATTACGGTTAAGCATATTAGCAATCCATTAAACGTTGTCTATTTTTAAGTGTTAAAAAACTTATACAAATATCGTTTAGCAGCCATTTGCATATATTGACATATATCAATATTATATTTTTTATTTGACCATACTAAAAAATTGGCTGAACCATATTAAACTGTAAAACCACGTCTGATACCAAGCTTTTTCAGTTTTGAACTAAGGGTTGTTGGCGGTACACCTAACATTTTTGCAGCCCCGCAAGGTCCGCTTATACGCCCTTTACAGTGTTTTAGCGCTTTTATAATATGATCCCGTTCATTTTCTTCTATTGTTTTGATATGATGATCATGCGCGGTTATTGATGCAATCATAATATTATCAGTTGGAAGGTCAATTTTTTTTACAATAGTCCCTGTTGTCATTAATACGCTACGTTCTATCAGGTGTTCCAATTCACGTATATTACCAGGCCATTGATAGTGCTGCAGGTCATGCAATGCTTTATTGCTGAGCGCGTTGATCTTTTTACCCGTTTTTTTTGCAAAGCGATTAATAAAATGTGTTGCCAGCAGGGCGATGTCATCAATACGTTCACGCAATGGCGGAAGAAAAATCGGGA
>NZ_JBCECK010000016.1:9807-13369 GCF_039207105.1 Mucilaginibacter sp. | reverse complement strand
CTGTAGTATAAATCTTTTCTGAAACGACCCGCTTCAACTTCATGCAACAAACTGCGGTTGGTGGCAGCAATGATCCGTACATCAACAGGGATAGTGGTTTTGCCGCCTACGCGTTCTATTTCTTTTTCTTGTAGTACCCTTAATAATTTTGATTGAAGTTCAAGTGGTAATTCGCCTATCTCATCCAGAAAAAGTGTGCCTCCGCTGGCCAATTCAAATTTACCAACCCTCCGTTCAACAGCCCCGGTAAAGCTGCCTTTCTCGTGACCAAAAAGTTCACTTTCTATGAGATTTGGAGGCAGAGCCGCGCAGTTGATCTTAACAATTAATTTTTCTTTACGTTTTGATTCCTGGTGTATGGCCCTTGCAACCAATTCTTTACCTGTTCCTGTTTCGCCAAGAATAAGTACTGTACTATCTGTTGCTGCAACTTGCGAAACAAGCTTGAAAACTTCTCTCAGGCATTCGGTGTTGCCAACCATTTCACTATAATTGTTACTGGTCTCCAATTCTTCTTTGAGGTAAATCCGCTCTTCTTCTAATTGCTGTTTATACCTTTTGATCTCCTCAAACTGCCTGATAACTTTTTCGCTGGCTATTAGGTTTGACACCGATACGGCGAGCTGTGAGCATATACAGCTTACCAATTTTTGTTCCTGTTCTAATATCTTTTTAAAGTTAGCAAACAAAACTCCGGGCATTTCTTCTCCAACGTAAACCGGAAATGCAAGCGCATGAGTAAAGTTGTGCAACTTGGCAAATTGTAAATAAGTTGGGCAGTTGGCCCGTTCATTTTCCTTATTAATATCAATCAAAATCATTTGGCCGGTAGCTTTTACCTGATCAAAAACTCCGTCATTAACCGGATATTTTGCTGTGTACATTTGATATGCACCGGGCGAACCTTCGGCCATAACTTCACTGTCCCATAGGTATGAGTAATGATATGACTGATCTTCACATAACCAATGCAGTGAATATTGAACAGAACCGAAAAGCTTCTGTAAATGATAACTGAATACCTTGTTGATCTCTTCCTTATTTCTGGCCTTGGATAGGGCATTGCTGATAGATAGTAAGGTTGATTTTTCAAATTCCCGTTTTTCCAGAGTTTCATTGGCCAGGATATTTGACATAGCAATGGATATCTGTTCGGCAATACCCTGCATCAAATTCAATGTACTCGCATCCCAATGACGTAGTTCGCTAAAACAGATATTCCAGAATCCGATTAGGGTATCAAAGCATTTCAAGCGTATTGATATCATTTGCTTAATCCCATTGTCGTAATTAAGTTTAAAATAGGGTGGACAATCTATTAAGTTTACCCAATCCACGAGATTAAAAGCGGAGGGAATTGCCGAATTAGCGGTTACATCCCAATGACCATTATTCATTGGGTACATATCTGTACTTATTTGTTGGTACCGAGGGTCATTACAGTTAGCAGATTGTGGATCGAGAAACGTGGGTTTAACATGGCCGGTTTCTTTATCAATGGTGCAGATAACAACATGTGAACAATCAAAAACAGGTTTAATACGCTCATTAAGCACATGTATGAGGTCTGCCTGGTTGCGGGTTGCAGCAAGGCTTTTACTGAGCGAAACCAATAGTTCTTTTTCGGCTTCCCAACGGTTAAACCGCCTTTTTTCAGCTACACTTAAGTCCTGACACTCTTTTGCATCGATGGTGTTTACAGTTGCTATTAACTGACCGCCTATCAACGTTAGTAAGTGGGTATCTGCAAGCCATGTCAATGAATCAGCATTTGTCAAAAGCACCCATATCCGGGCAATTTTACAATCATGAAAAAGCGGCTGTACAATTACACCTCCTATGCCCTTTTCTTTTAATTTAAGCAACTCTTTACATAAATTAGGGGTAGTGTTCAGATTGGCATACCAACCGTAGCCCATTTTTGATTGTTCCTTATATGAATCTATAACTCCGGATATCATCCCATTTGAGTAAAACAGAGATAGTAAATCTAAATCTACCTGATTTGTAGCTGTTTCAAACCAATTTACCCCGGGCATTTGAGCACCTTCTTTAAAGTCAAAAAGAGCTGAAGTTATTATTCCAAGTTCCTGGTGTACTTGCCGTTTCAACAAATCGCAAAGCTGCGGCTTGGTTTTTACATTGCGCAGACGCTCACCCAGTGTTAATAAATAAAGCCGTTCTTTTACTGCTTTTTTACCGCTAAGATTAAACAGATATTCTGCAAGATCATTGCTAAATATACTGATATCCATATCAAGCAAAGGTTGCCGACTGATATAACCAAGGAACATAACGCCCATTTTTATCTCTTCAGAAAAGAGTGGCAACACAACAATATATTGAAACGGAAATGCTGAATTGGAGGATAACATTCCGTGATCCTGTAATTCATCTCTGGAAATAATTTGCTGCTCATTGGCCATTGCAATCTGTACAATCAGATCCAGATGCTCAGCTTCCTCAACCGGATATTGCAATGAGGGCGTTTTGTCAACAAGCGAGTTCTTAAAAAGTCCTTTCGATGATTGTTCAAACAGTAATTGCAAGTAATCAGCATTCATTACTGAGCGGAAATGATCAAGTTGTAAAGGTATATCTTCAATATTTGTCGCCACCGAATTAAGCACACTGGGGTTTGAATGCATGAGTTATAATTTATTTTTCAATTGTTATAATTGCCATTAATGATGATACTGAGTTGCGTAAATACATGTTGTTATAATTAAAAAACAGTTAACATTGTTATTTAGCCGCTAAGTTTCCTGGCTTTACTTTCCTGATGATGAAAACGTTACACGCAATGCTTTTTAATTATTTTATTTAAAAAAAAACAGCCCCGTAGTTCTTTGTCATGACTTCTCCCTGAAAAAGATAAATAAACGCTTTACACCTTGGAAAATGCCAAAATAAAGAAACTAAGATATAATAAATTTCAGCAATAATTTTTACTGATTCTTGGTTTATCGGTACTAAAACTAAGCAAAACAGCAAGCCAGCAAAAGCAGCTTTACATACACATTTATGATACTTATCAGATAAAAATTTTAAGATACAAAAAGATATTATTTAACTTATAATTAAATATCACTTTTTAACAAATGAGAATAGGAGGCAGGTTTATTGGTAGCTGTCGTGACTGAAAATCTGTAAATGCCCTCTAAAAGCAAAATTCCCTTTTTTCCGCAAGAGGTTTCTACCGTATGAACATATTTATAACAATTACCAAAAAAGTCATAGATCTGATCTACCAAATTAACTGTGATGCTTTCACAGGGGAAATTCTCCGGACATTGCGAACAGTTTATGTTTTTTTTGTCACACATGAAAAAATCCAAATCATAACCCGAAGCGTGCAATTTGATGAGCCTGCGAGTGAGTTCACGATTGATCAACCGAACATCCGTGATAGAAAGTACATGTTCCTGCATATAATTTCAATTTTGGAACAATAAACTAAAATATCGGGCCAAAATATCAATTAATTAATAATCAGTTACTTATAAAATTGACATTATTAAAAAAACACGAAATATCGTTAATCAGTAAAAGGATATAACAC
>NZ_JBCECK010000016.1:0-9797 GCF_039207105.1 Mucilaginibacter sp. | reverse complement strand
ATCAAGAAGTTCTGATGAGTAAATATTTAAGGAGCATTAACGTAATAGAAGCTTTAAAATGAAACTTAATATTCGTTAAAATTCCTGACTGCTCGCCCTTTTACGATATATCGTAATTTTAAAATTAGCTCATTTTTATAAAGCATTGTATTTTAAATACTTAATAACATGGCCTAAAATTAGCAAGAGGTATAAAATTTTGAATACTAAAAATTCAAGTTGGCAAAATCAATATATGGCACATTGTTGACGAAGCCGATCGATTTTAAACCCAATGCTGAAGCAATATTTTTATAAAACCATAAACCTTTTCATCTTAACGGTTATATTTTTTCCGGTTCACGGACAAACGTATTTAAAAGACGATATAACTGCTAAAAAGGGTTTTGTTCATCTGTCTTCATTACCAACTGATACAGGCGCTATTAGAAAAATAATAGATATTGCCAAATACTTTGTTGTTAAACCGGGAGAGGAGCCAGCGGATATCAGTATGGCCAAAGATATTGGTACCCAGGCTCTAAGCATGAGTACCGCCCTTAATGATACTGCTCTCCAGATACTCAGCAACATTGTGCTTTCTCAAACTTATCATGAAGGTGGTCAGCTTAAAATTGCATATCAATATCGTGACAGAGCCTTGGCCTTGTCTGCTAACCATCACCATCCGGTAGAAGCAGCACAAGCTTACATGGAAGCGGCTAATTACTACAATGTAAACCGTGAAAATGGTGGGGTACAAAAAAAAATAACATATTATGGCCAGGCCATCCGATTACTACGGGAGGCAATGCCCCGGTCAAAAATGCTTGCCGATGCCATGAAATATTACGCCGATCTGAAAGATTGGAATTATGAAACCAGCCTTTCTACCCTGGCTATGCTGAAAGAGGCTGTTGAAATTTATCATGAACTGCATGACGAGCACCTGGAGGATATTTATACTGTTTTAAGTCATACCTATTCTGTTTTAGATAACCCCAGAGAAAGCTTAAGATACGGGATACTGGCTGTTCAGGTAGGCGAAAAACTCCAGGATACCAGTTTAAGCATGAGTTGGATATATAACAACATCGCACATCCATATTTACAATTAAACGAACCACAAAAAGCTATATCATACTTAAAGAAAGCACTTGTTATAGCAGAGCGTAATCGCAATCAGGATTATATTGTATCAACAATGGCTGTTATGGCTCACACTTATGAGCGATCTGGTGATCTTAAGGCCGCGACTAAAGTATTGAAAGAAGCCATTAAAAAATGCTCACCTGATGATTATGAGACCTTCGCCAATTTAAATGTAGCATTGCTTAACGTATATAACACTTCAAAGGCATACACCGAGGGCGCAAAAGTTTATGCAGCCCTACAGAAATTACAGGTTGAACATCAATTTCACGGAACTATAGGTGAGTATATATACGTGAGCAGTACAGACTTCCTGATAGGAACCAGGAGATTTGAAGAAGCCGAAAAGATGTTTACCGCTCTCGAAAAATTTGTCAGCTCTAAAGCTGACATCACAAATCTGAATGGAAGGGTGGCGGTGCAACATATCAGATTCAAACTTGATTCAGCACAGGGCCGTTTGATGGATGCCATAAAGAGTTATCAACGCTATAAATTGCTTGGTGACACTTTAGATAATAGAAATCATGACCAAAAGATCACTCAACTTGAAACGGAGTTTGAAGTGTATAAAAAAGACGAGGATATTGCTGAGAAAGCAAAAAGCATTAAGCACCTTGAAAAAGAAACTCAGTTGCAAAAATTGGCACTTAATAACAGAACAAAAGTCCGAAATCTGTTGATAGCCACTGCCGGCCTGCTTGCTTTATTACTTGTTATCAGTTATAGAAATTATCAGATAAAACGCAGGGCTAATCTGGAGCTGTCAGAACAGCGGGAAGAGATTAATACACAAAATGATTATCTTAAAGAATTACTTCAGGAGCGGGAATGGCTGCTGAAAGAAATTCATCACCGGGTTAAAAACAACCTGCAGATCGTGATATCACTGCTTAACTCGCAATCGGCTTATCTGACAGATCCGGCCACGCTCAATGTACTTCGTGATAGCCAGCATCGCATGAACTCGATATCGCTTATTCACCAAAAACTTTACCAGGGAGACAATCTGGCCGGCGTTTATATGCCTACCTATATTGGTGAATTAACGGAGTTTTTGCAAAGTAGTTTTTCCTCTGCACCGCGAATAAAGATAGAAACAGATGTAGCCCAGGTTACCTTAGATGTATCACAGGCGGTACCTCTTGGTTTGATCATGAACGAGGCTATTACTAACGCGATCAAGTACGCGTTTGGTAATGAAGCCGGAAGGATAAATATTGGCCTCACTCAACTGAAAAATCAACTTTGGGAATTGCTGATCAGTGATAACGGAAAAGGTTTACCTGAAGGTTTTGACCCGGAAACAGCTGAATCATTAGGTATGAACCTTATGCGTGGCCTTACCGGACAACTTGACGGTAATTTTGAGATCAGGAGTACTCATAATGGCGTAACTATACGAATAAGATGGACACAATATAGATTAATTGAAAAGAATAGACCAAAGGAAAAGTCCAATTAATAAAGGGCATGAGCTGTAAATTTATCATCAGCAACCATCTATTTTGACATAGATCAATTTTTGACAATTCGGCCACACCTAATTTCGCCATAAGCTTACAGTACCAACTATAAAAAACTTATGGAAGACGATAAAAAATATATTGACCACAACTTAAAAGCTGCCTTACATGCCAGGTGCCCAAGATGTCGCAGAGGGGCAATGTTCGCTAACAGTCCGCTAAGTCTGTTTAATCAAAAAATGAATAACCAGTGCCCGCATTGTGGCTTTTTCTTTGAAATTGAGCCGGGTTATTTTTATGTAGCTATGTTTGTTAGTTATGCCATAAATGTTGCTATAATGGTAAGCTTTGCCGTAGCTACATATGTGCTTACACATAATAATAACCCCTGGTTATATGTTGGCGCTACGCTGCTTCCAGCCGTTATTTTTTCACCATTCACCTACCGCTATTCGCGCGTTATTCTTTTATATTGGCTTACCCCAGGCATTCATTTTGATCCGAAAAGGGCTGAGGATGATTACCATTATAGCCGTTAACACGATAATCTAACTTAAACAATACCACTTTTTGACTTAAGTCAATACTGGTGATAACAGACCTCAATAATTTTGTTGCTATCCGCAGAGGGTACGAAAGCCTTGGATAAAAAACGCTCAAATTATTCTCATGAAAGCAAAAGTTGATGTTACAGAAGCAAACTTCGAATCGGTTGCTCATGTTTTAAATCCTGTTCTTGAGGATGAATTTGTGCTGTTTGTTAAAACCCGCCGCGCTCACTGGAATATAATCTGTTGGGGTTTTAGTCCCAGATACCTGTTTTTTGAAGATCAATATACTGAATTGGATGATATTGTTGACCAGATTGCCGAACGCATACGCTCACTCGGACACTACCCACTGTCTACGCCTGAAAGTATGCTCCAAATGACACATTTTGCCGAATCGACAACAAGAGGGGGCGATAGTTCGGAATTTGTTAAAGAACTTCTTGCTGATCATGAAAGGCTTATCAGAAATATCAGGGAATTGATCGCAGTTTCTGCTAATAAATACAAGGATATCAATACAAGTGATTTTTTGACCGGCCTGCTAAGGCAACACGAACAAATGGCCCAAATGTTAAGGATACATCAGTAATCGTTGTTTGTACATGCCGCAGCAGAACTGAAAAAATACCTTGAGCTTTAAAAACTACTATTGAAAACAACAAATCATTTAAATTATATCAACAAACCAATCATGAAAACAATAACCGTTCCTACAAGAGAGCAGGTAAACCCACAATCACAAGAAATTTTTGATGCTATCACTAAAAAAATGGGCAAAGTGCCTAACTTATTTGCGACCATAGGTTACTCTGCCACAGCATTAAAAGCGGTACTGGATCTGGAAGAGACATTAAGCCACGGTGCATTTAATGCTAAGGAAAGGGAAGCAGTTAACCTTGCCGTTTCACAGGTAAATCATTGTAATTACTGCCTTGCCGCACATAGCATGATTGCTGGAATGAGGGGCTATTCAAAAGAAGATATTTTGGGTTTCCGTAAAGGCACCGCTGCCGATCAGAAATTACAGGCAGCGCTTCAACTTGCCCAAGCTATTTCCGAAACTAAAGGTGAGGTTAGTGATGAACTTAAAGATGCTTTTTTTGAAGCAGGATATGATGAGGCGGCATTGATGGAATTGGTAGGATTGATAACCCTGCGCACATTTACAAACTTCGCTTTCGCACTCACCAAAATTCCTGTTGATTTTCCTGCTGCTGAGAAAATTTAAGTAATCGCCTGAGTTACAAATGGCCATCTTCATCTGAATTTGTAGTATGAAGATGGCCATTTCTTTTCAACTCAAGCTTTGATCTTACCTCTTTTCATAATGCGTTAGTAAGCTTTAAAACTATTAATTCAGCAGGGGCATCACCCGGTTTTAATGCCGATAGATCAATAACACAATCATTACCGGTGTTTTTTAATTTTAATGGTTTACTGCTACCCAAAATAGATACGATAGTATTTGGCTTTGCTTGAAAATTGCGCAGTTTAAAAGTAGGAGTGAAGCCCGGCAAAACGCAGAACAGGTTTTTATTTTTTACCGTAAAAAAGGCTTCAACGTAGGCTGTGTCTTTTTGAGGTTTTACAAGCTGAGCAATGCTATATCCGGCCATATAGCTTTTACCTTTTTTCTCGCGTTTGATGCCATTGCTCCACTGGTATGATTGTTTGTAAGCTTCGGTTTCGTAAATAGCATCACCGTTTATTTTTAACCAGTCGCCAATTTCAGTAAGGCGTTGTTGCATAATTACCGGAATGCGGCCGTCAGCCGTCGGCCCAATGTCAAGCAACAGGTTTCCACCACGTGATACAATATCTACCAGCATTAAAATAAGATCATGCCCGGTTTTATAATCCTCTAATTTTTCATTGCGGTTATAACCGTAGGAATGACCTATGCCCTGGCTTTCTTCCCATATCACATTTGCATCCTTACCGCTCCCGTATTCAGATGTGGTATACGTAGCACCTTGATTATGGTCGCGTGTATTGCTTCCCCATCTGTCATCAACCACAACTTCTTTAGCCACCGGCGAATCGTTAAACAACCAGGCCAGCAATTCCTGGCTATGCCACGCGGTATCAGGTAATTCCCATTCGCCGTCTGAAAAAATAACGGATGGCTTGTATTTAGTAACCAGATCTTTAAACTGCGGGAACATGTGCTCGGTTACATATCGTTTTTTATCTTTTAACCATAATGGATTGTACCATTCATATAATGAATAATAATAACCCATTTTTAAACCCTCATGCCTTACAGCGTTGGTCAAATCACCAAGCAGATCCCGTTTGGGTGTACCCGTTACGGCGTTCCATGAGCGTCCCCAGTCCCGGTCGGCCTCGGCGCTATTCCATAAGCAATAGCCTTCATGATGTTTGGAGGTGAGTACCACATAACGTGCCCCCGAGTTTTTAAATACCTGCGCCCACTGTTGCGGATCGAACATTTCGGCCTTAAACATCGGCTCAAATTGTGGATACAGGAAATCGGATCCATAGTTTTTTTGATGAAAAGCCACAAAATCCTTTTGCTTTTCTGTCACAATGCGCTGCCAGTACCATTCGGCATAGCTATAACCACTGTTGGGAATTACCGGAGCATAAGCAGGAACAGCATACAAGCCCCAGTGAATAAATATACCAAACTTATCCTGATGGAACCATGCCGGCATTTTGCGCGTATTCAACGAGGCCCAGGTAGGCTCAAAGGTTTGCGCAGAACAAATACCAAAACAAAAAAAAGCAAATAGAAGTAGCAGTGTTTTTTTCATGATGAGGAGATTTGCATGAAAAATAAGCCTAATTTTTTAAAAATCAAACCCAATGAAATGTATACCAAGCTGCTAAAAGTATCAATTTTGCTTCTTTGGATTAACTATTAATGTTATTCAGCTACATGGACTGATGCAGCACCTTGAACTTTCTTAGGCAGGCATATCAGCAGTACGCTTAATATAATCAAACAAATGATTTGAGCGGCAAGACCATAGTGAAAGGCAAGCACGATGTTTTTAGTATGATCAATAAGGTAATAAAAAAGCCCGCCAATGAGGCAAATACCAAGGGCCGACGATGTTTGTTGTACTGTAGAATAAATTCCTGCTGCAGCTCCGGCAAACTGAGCCGGTAAGCTCCGGAGCGTAATATTTAGCAATGAGGGCAATACCAATCCGTTTCCTAAACCATATAAGGCCTGGAGCGTGAATAGCATAGCTACACTTGCGCTGGTCTTAAAATAAACGATCTGTAAGGCGAAGGTGACAACGATGATAGCGATACCCACCTGCAATACCGGCGTACCAAATCTGGGTATCAGACGAGCAGCAGCAACAGAGGTGATGGTGAACAATATACCAGGTGCGACAAAATAAAGACCTGATGTTAGCGGACTTACGCCAAGGCCGTTTTGAAGGAAAACTGCACTTAACAAAAGGTAGGAGGTATGCATCATGAAATGAAAAAGCACTGCCGCCAAACCAATGTTGAGATCATGAAATTTAAACAACGCGGTATCTATAAGCGGGGCTTTACCTGCCATTTTTTTATGTCGCTGGTCATAAATAAAATACCAAAGGATCACGCCTGATAATATGATTAAGGCAAAACTCCACCAGGGCCATCCTGATTCACGCCCTTGTATAAGCGGGAAAACAAGGCAGAAAAGAGCAATGGTCAGTATCAATACACCCGACATATCCATTTTCGTTGTATTGTGCCGCTCGGTCTCCGGCAAATACAATTGCGCGGCAAGCAATGACGCCAACCCTATTGGTAGATTAACCAGGAAGATCAGGCGCCAACCCGGAACAAAGAAATGCCCGCCGGCAAAATAACCGCCAAGTACCTGGCCAATAACAGAAGCCAACCCAAGGGTGATACCGAACCAGCCAATTGCTTTGGAGCGTTCTTTGGGATCGGCAAACAGTACCTGAATAAATGCAATAGCCTGTGGCACCATAAAGGCAGCACTAACACCTTGCAAGAAACGCATAAGGTTTAGTTGATTGGGCGTTTGCGAAATGCCGCAGAGGCAAGAGAAAACCGTAAACCCGATCATGCCCCAGATAAATGTACGTTTACGGCCATAATGATCACCAGAGCGCCCACCAGTGATCAGGAAAGCCGCATAGCCTAATAAGTAAGCGGCAATAACAAGCTGTACTTGTGCATCGGTAGCGTGAACACCTGCTTTAATGGAAGGTATTGCTACGTTAATAATAAAAACGTCGATAACGGATAGGAGGGGCGCCGTTAGTACGATTACCAGCGCGAGCCAGGGAGAAATGGTTTTACTCATCTTTGAATTTTATAAATGTTGTCACTTTTATATTGCTTGCCTTGTTTCAAAAAACAGGCAATAGCAATCCTGTCCCGGGCAAACCCGGATTCCTTTACTGTAAAATTTCTTATTGATTATAATTAGCCCTGAGCTCGCTTAAGCCAGCTTACGTATGATGCTCTTCGCGTTTTCTAAAGACTCATGTGATTTTGTGATATAGGCCATCAATACACCTGATTCTAACTGGGAAAAAATGATCTCCGTAAAGTCTTCATCACTTAGTAGTTTATCTTTAGAGCGTTCAAGCTGCTTTACAAGGCTTGCGATCCGTGTTTTTAATTCGCTTTTAAATTTCGCGCCACGTTCCAATATCCCGACCTCTTCTTTAGGCATTTCAGACAGAATTTTATTCCAGGCGCAGCCTCCATAATTTGAGCTGATCTGACGAACAATGCGGTAATCAAAAAAGGCTATCAATTGATCCATAGGATCGTGGATATCCTTAATGAACGCATCTAAACCGCCGAACCAATTTTTATACAATTGATCTATATAAGCCAGCAACAAATCACTTTTTGACTTGAAGTGATTATAAAGCGAGGGTTTAGAGATGTTAGCTTCCTCAATGATCTGGTTGATGCCCGTAAGGTTGTAGCCCTGCTCGTAGAACAGCCTATCGGCTGTTTCCATGATTTTGTCTACTACTACTACTGGTTTCATGAACCAAAGGTAATATTCAGAATTTAACTTACAAGTCTGTTAAATTATAAATATTACCATTTAACAATTCACTGACTAATCTGCTTTTCATGATATTGGATAGATACTATACACAAATGTTATCTATGATTTTTTTTGCAGCATCCAATAGCCGGTTAACGTATTTCATATCTTGTGTGGATCGAAAAAATAAAGAAGCACCTTCAATCATTGAAATTATCTGAAGGGCTATAGTCAAACCATCGGTGTTTGCTTTGAACTCCTTTGCATTTATTCCATCTTCAATAATATCAACCAATTTCTGCGTCCAGATTAACAAACTTGTTGCCGCTTTACTTCTCAACAGGTCATTAGTATCATCAGATTCTATAACCGTGTTTTGAAGCGGACACCCACCGGGCGTAAACGATGTTCTGGCCGAAGGATGATGAAGCAGTACGTGGGCAAGCAGTCTATCTTTAAATGAAACTTGAACATCAGATCCGTCAAATAAAATCTTCCTTTTTCGTTCCCAGTTATAATCAAAAGCAGCTACTGCCACCGCTTCTTTGTTTGGAAAGTTACCGTAGATGCTGCCTCGCGTCATTCCAGTTGCTTTTTCCAGGTCGCTGACCGAAGTACCCAAAGCACCCTTTTTATTAAAAAGTTCGGCGGTTAATTCTACAATACGCTGGCGGGTAGTTTCTGATCTCGGAACAAATTTCATAGTACAAATATAAGTTGTTAGCGCTTCTTGTGTTCAGGTGTATTACCAGGCAATTACTTCGCCATCTTTAAAAAATTGCCCTGTGGGTCCGTATTTAGGTAATGTAGCGGCCAAAACAATGCTTCGGGCACCTTCACTTACCGGCCTGCTTCCAAAATCACTAAAAGTATCATAAGTTGCCGTTAAGCCGGGCGTAGCAGCATTTACCAATATACCATCCGGTTTTAAATCGAGAGCGGCTTTTAAAGTAAAAGCGTTTAAAGCCGCCTTAGAGATACTGTAGGCAGAAATAATATCTCTCCAGGGGTTAACCAGACTGTATCCTTTACCACCAAAAGAACCTGAACCAGACGAAACATTAACGATACGAGGATGTTCGCTTTTCCTTAACAGTAGGGTGAAATGTTTAACTGTACTCCATGAACCTATGAAATTGCTTTCAAATACATTTCTGATGTCTGCGAGTTCAACGCTGGTTGTATCATACTGATCAGGAAACAGCGTTGCGTTATTGATCAGAACATCCAATTTTCCATATTGCTGATTGATCTGATCGGCTACTGCTTTAACCATTGGTTCATCTGTAACATCTAATGCTATGGGCACTACGTCAAGCCCGTCAGAGATTAATATTCCTGCAAGTTGAGTTGCTGTTTCCTGTTTTCTTGAGGTGATGATAACCCGATAATTCATACCTGCAAGTTGCCGGGCTACTTCTAAGCCTATGCCTGTCGCTTTTCCAACCCCTGTTATCAGTGCTAATTGTTTTGTCTCCATTTTTAAATTCTATTAAATAGTATTACTTATATAATCTTTATTTAGAAAATGCTCGCTTTATCATATAACAATCGTTATACATTAATACACTATCTTCCAATCATTAATGCAAATATAAATCAAATAACATTTTATATACCAATCGTTATATGTATTTATTG
>NZ_JBCECK010000015.1:0-66141 GCF_039207105.1 Mucilaginibacter sp. | reverse complement strand
CAGGCTTTTAGTCAATTTTGACATTGTTTTCTGCGGAATGGACGGGACTCGAACCATACCCTTATGTTTTTGAAAATCAATGTTTTTACTTTCTAAAAACCTGGCGCTCACCAGATGCTCACCTATTTTTTGCAACTAATTGAATGCAAATTGGTTACTTCAAATATACAAAAAAGCTTTTTGATGCAATATTGGTCATTGGATTTTCAAAGTCTTCTATCTAAGCTAACGGTGTATAAAATAACACGGCAAAAAGTGTTATTATTTAGTGACAAGTTGAAGAAGCAAAATCGCCCCCTTTCTACAGACAGTTATTAAAACGGTATAACAAGTTAATAGGTACATATTTTAAGTCGAGCAATTTCTCAGCAGCGAAGTCTTGACGTTGTAAAATTACAGGGCCATGTTCAATCTCAGATGATCCGGCGGTTGTGTATTAATCTGATAATGATATCTTCCATACGAACAAATGACAATAAGAGTCCAATGACATCGTTTTTAAAGTCCAGTCGAAATATTTTTAGAATGTTTAGACCGGCATTCATCACATAAAATACCTGTAATTGTATCGCTGTTTAATAATATCTGGTACCCTTTTGACGACATTGGCGAAGCTTTGGGAATAGCCCAGCGTAACAGGTATGGATTTATATAATGTATTATTATTCCAATCCATCTTTGTTAAAGCTAACATGCTTGAACAAGTTTCAAACCAACCACCAGAGCCCGAAAATCTTCTTATCAAAACAGGCTTAGGGATCGGAGTAAGTGCGCCCTCTTTAAAAACCTCTTTCCCACTGTGTGTAACGCCATCTACCGAACCTTGGAGCCAAAGCAGACACTCATTGTCACTTATTGGCAAATATGATCCTCGCTTACATGGATACGATGCTGGAAATTTGTTATCAAATCTGAATCCGCGCCACGAGGTACTTCTGATTATTTGTACAAGTTCAACTTCGGTCCTTCCACCAAATGCGTCAAAGCATCCACGCGCTTCTTCTTCCTGGAAGGGCGTTGTTTTATGAATCACGATTTTTTTTGGAATTTTTCCAGCGTGGCTATCCTGGTATATCTTCAAACTTTGAGACATAATTCCCTGCATTTCATTGTACGACAAATAAGGATTTTTATGGTCATCTACCGTGAAGTCCTTCGTGTCGTAAGCAATAAATTCAAAGCCTGTGCCATCGGGGTCATATACCTGGCTACAACAGGTTGTATATTCTGCACCACCATTTGGATCAGTCTTCATCGCATAACTTATACCAATATATGCTTCATCCTTATCAAAATCTTTTAGTTTCCATGGAATTCCGCCTGCTTTGGCATAGGTGGCAACACTTAGCCCCCACATCACGTTGGCCCGGCATTGTCGGTCCATAGCCCTGTCATTTAAGACTTGAATTGCGATGCCCAATGGCGCAGAATTTGCCTTCAAATAATCATGCAGATTAAATCCTTCAACCAAGAAACACCGTTCATAGTTCTTGGGTAAATAGATATAAACAACTTTAAAATTTGCTTTTTGCGCAACCAGGCTTCCGATGGCACTCAAGATCTTATTAGCCAGTTCCATGTAGGATCCGGCTGATGCCAGCGCTTCCGCATCCGCCCCTAACTCAATTTTTAGATCGTTGCCCGGAGGAACAAGCGAAATGCCCAAGAGTTGGCTGAATCCAGGATACTCTGGATAATAATCAGGTGCTTCAACGGGATTATGTTTGGTATTCAGCTCAGCCAACAGCTTTTCTATTTTAAAGCTCTTGCCGGCCGGAGCAATAGAAGCAATTGTGACCTCGGAAAGATAACCGAATTTCCTTCCATAAGGCCCATTATTTATTAATCCTTTTAATGGGTGCAAATTGGTTTTGTTATTAGCAAATAGTAATAGAGGCTCACTAATAATTTTATGACCCGATAATGCAGTAGATTCAATCATTGATTTGATTTATAAGAAAAAGATGTCTTATTATAAATTTTAAACTCCGGGTTATTTTCCGAGCCTTGTTCAAATGGGCTTAAAGTTGCTATTTCACCATCACCGAATATAATTTTTGACCATACGTCGAGTAACCTGCTCTGCGTAGTATTATATCTGGCTTTTTTCTTGGATTTTAAAAAATCAGTGGCTTTTTTGCGGTTTTCGCTTGGTTCAATCCAAACATCCGGAACAATCACCAACCAGAACTTACCGTCTAAAAATTCCAAAGAGAGTTCCACGCATTCCATCCAATAAGTATTATCAATACGGGGAACTATTCCAGCCAAACTCGCAGCCGGCAGCTCCTTCTTCTCTTTATAATCGTATTGCTTCAACGCCTCTTTTAATAAAGGGTCATATATTTTAAATGCTTCATCTTTAGCTTGAATGACGGCATAATACCTGCCCCTTGACTTGCGTAACTTAAGTGGCTTATTGTTGATTACAGCCCGCGCGATCGCCCTCGAATAAAAAGTAATTAACTGGGTATTTGATTTATAATTTGACATGTAAGATTCGAGATCAATGGTCTTAGCCGACTTGATTTCGTTTTCCGGCAATATTTTGTGAATCTCTTCCATACTTCCCCAAGCCAACACCGTTTTTGCTTTCACAACGATAGCTGCTGAATGGGCTTTAGTCATTTTTTCTTTGAATTCGGTATTTGTTAATACCTTCTTTAAACTTATGTTAAGGCATTCCGTGGGCATTTTTTGGACGGGAAATGCGTTTGTTCTTATAAGTGGATAACCACCTTTTATACTATATTTTGGAATCTTAGGAATCTCATACAGGGACCGTCTGATTTTTTCATCATATTTTTGATGTCCATAACCAATTACACGCCATATTCTTCCTAATAAGGAATCAAATGTTTCTGCTTCAATAATATGTGCGGTAATACCCAGGGACTTGGCTTTTTCAATCAAATTGGTGACAGCCGGATAAACATTTCCCTGTACAGATGTAACCCAGTACAAGCCTTTAGGAAAGGCATTCGGATTATTTAGAGCCAAATCAAATGCTTTCATTACATTTTCATCGCGGCCACTGTACCCGGACACAATAATACCATACCTTGAACAAGCATTGACAAAGCACTTCTCAATTTCTTTATCATTTTCTTTCAATTGCTCAGGCAGGTTTTTCATCTCGGTGTATCTGAAGTCTCCATGCATCTTCGCGTATATTGGGTAACGCTCATTATTGAGCGCCTCCAAGGCTGCGACGGAACCGTCTAATGCAAATGAATGCAGGTCTTTACCTTCAATTAATGAGTAGGCATTTTCTAAAACATTGTCGAAATTTGTAGTAAAAATAATACGCGCTTTTTCCAATGCTATTAACGAAGCCAAAACCCGGTGACCAGAGTTAATGGAAACCTTTACCGGATCCAGGCATTCAGCAATATAATTCTGTTGCAATTGTAAGTTATCGCCAAAAATTAATTTGAAATAAAAAGCGTATTCATCTTCCGCCCACATCGGCGGACATCCATTTGCTTCTAAGTAATTTTGAATTTTAGCCCGTACAGCATCGTTACTCAATTCATTATCAGAAATGTGTTGTTGTTCGAGTTGGCAATAATGCCTCCTCTTTAAATCCCAAATTATATCCGTCGCGGAAGGCATACCAGCTGACCTGGAGGCCCCTGCACCTAATAGCCACATGATTTGCGGAGCGTTTAAAGAATAGTAGTTTATAAATTCGTCGAGAGTCATCTCTTGTGTTAGGTTTATTTGCCCTAAATTAAGGATAAATTATATATATGATAATAATCAGACAACAGCTGCTATTGTGTGAAAACTAAAGGTTAAAAATAATTGACGCATATCTTTTATAGTTTTTAGCTTTAGGTACTTCTTATAACATAATTTAAATTTATATGCCAGAGACCGTTAATACATTTGAAGAATGGTTAAAACAAAAGGTAAGCACACCAACATTTGAATTAGGTCCTATTGAAAAGCCTGATTTATCGCCATATCTTATTCATATGACTGGTAAAGGCGCCTTAATTGATATTTTAGCGGGTTCAGGCAGCGAAGATTCCAAGTCTGGCTTTGGATATTTAAAATCTTCCATACCTGCTTATGACGGAGTGAATTATTATGTGTGCCCAGTTGTATGTTTCACCGAATCTCCAACATTTGCCTTAGATTTTTTCCGGTTGCGAAGTCTTGCCAGATGGCAGGCTGATCAACGTTATGGAATAGGCTTTTCGAAATCCATGCTGATTAAAGAATATGGTATCCGTCCTGTAATCTACTTAGATACAGCTACCAATAGCCAGTTATTAGGATTTTGCCGTAAAGCTCAAGAAGGTCATACGTTCTCGAATGATGAGGCTGAAAATGAGGCAATAAAAAGTTTATTTCTAAAACTCCAACCCCTACTTTTTCCGTTGTTGGAAAATCATCCGATGCAAGGATTTATGTGGGAACGCGAATGGCGTTTTCCGGGGTCGAATGGCTTGTCATTTCCCTACAGCGCTATTAAAGTCATTTGCTGTCCGCAAGAAGAAAAGCAGGAAATTTTAAAAGCGCTTGGTAGTTCTTATAAAGATATCACAATTGTCGAGAGCTGGAAGGAGTATAACGAATTAACGGCTTTTTTAAAGGAAAAGGAGAAAATTGGAATCGATTTAAATCATGTTTATCAAATTGATGATATTGAAACGCTGATCAAATTAATACACCAAAGTGAACAAGCACTCAATGCATTGCAGTCATTCAGGCATATTTTTAAACTTGATGAGTCAACATTTGACGATACTACTATGAATACCATTATAGAAAAGCTCAAGGAATATATTGGACGCCTAACCCAACAGTTGGAAGCTATGGAAATTTATAAAAATGAATATTTAAAGGAGCAGTTGAATGCATATTATCAAAGTCAGTGTTATTAATTACGACCCGCGTTAATTGCTAAATATTATGGCAGAATCTTAAATAAAATATTATTTGCCGTAATTTGAGTTTAACAACCGCCTGATCCAATGCAATTATTTAGAAGAAGCCAAATTCAGTCACAGAATAAGACCGCTAAAACTCCAGCAGTATTTTTATGGCTGGGAAAGTGGTTGAGGTTGGATATTGGTCTCTATTTTAACGCATTTAAATTCCGGGCACTGATTCCTCCATTGGCATTGACTTTTATATTTGTCCTTTCGAAAAAGATAATAAAGAGTCTGATCAACGTCTACCTTGTATGCCCTGTTTTCCAATGGGTACCTGACAAAAATATTTCAGCAGATATTGTCGTTCTTTTGACCGGATTCTTGACGTTAATATTTCTCTTTAAACAACTCGTAAAACATCTATTACCTACTCTAAATTCTTTGATCTGGTCTGTGACCATCTTAATAATTTATGTTTATGGCTTCCGGTCGTCTAATGAATACGTTTTTTATCAATTCAATTTACCATTACCCGAGAGTTTGTTTTACAACGACATCCTGCTGGCAAGTCTCCTGGTTTTAACAAGCAACTATAAATCTTTCTTTAATAAACTTGATATTCCTAAAACAAGATATGCCCTTTTAACCGACGGCTCCACTATTGATAAATACACCGACGCCTATGGGAGAACAGAATATGCCAATACAATTGCAGAGCATATAAATAAAACCTCGACAGACAACTCCTTTGCTATTGCAGTGACAGGCGAATGGGGCTCGGGAAAAACAGATTTCTTGTCGAGGTTGAAAAAGACGTTAGAAGAATCTACCGATAATATTTGCTTTGATTTCAATCCATGGAGGGTTAGTAAACCGGATGCTATAATTGAAGAGTTTTTTAAATCATTAACAGTTAAATTACAACCGTATAATCAGTCCATCGCAGGGAAAATCAGGGACTATTCGAAAAGGGTTTTGCAAACCAGCAAAGATTTGCAGTTTCGTTTGGTAGACGCATTATTGGGAGATTGGATACCTGAAGAAAGTATTCAGGAACAATATGAAAATATAAATGCGGGGATTGAAAGCATCGGTAAACGTATAGTTGTTTTTATTGATGATTTAGATCGCTTAACAGGTAGCGAAGTCATGGAAGTACTGCGTTTAATTAGAAATACAGCAAACTTCTCTAACACCTTCTTTATCGTGGGCATTGATCAAAAATATATCGTGGAGGTATTGAAAAACACGAAACACTTTTCCAATGAAGAGGAATATTTAAAAAAAGTGTTCCAATTGGTAATAACGCTACCTGCTTTTAAGAAAGAAATTTTCTCAAGTAAGGTAAAAGAATTTATCATAACTGACGATTTATCCCCTGCCAGTAAAACCAAGCTAACAGATACGCTTGGACGCCTCGGTGTTGATTTCCCGGATGAGGAGACTGGATTTGTGCTTCCTGTATCTCCGGAACATTTATTAGAAAAATTAAATGCCAATCTACGTGATTTAAAGCGTTTTTGTAACTCTTTCAAAATAGCCTTTAATATTTTAGAAGACGAGACAGATATATATGACATGTTCCTTCTTGAGTTAATCAGGAATAAAAATATAGAAGTCTACAATAAAATCCGTGACCGCAGCTTGTTAAAATTCGAAAAGGAGCATTCGGATCAATTTGCCTTGAATGAAGAAGTTTGGCAGCCGTTTACTGAAAGCAAAAAGGGAGTCCTGCCTCCCGAAGATTTAACAAACCTGGAAGAAGCTCTTCAATACTTGCTTACAGACAGGACTTTTAAAAACAACAGAAAAATCAAGCTCGCACATAATTTCTTCCTGTACTTTTCTTACCAGCTTTTCAATTTGATTTCCTTGAAGGAGTTTAATGAGACCATCGAGAAAGATTATGATCAAGTATTAGTAAAATTCAACGAATGGGCAGATACACCTGCAAAATTAAAAGAACTGCTGGCGATAACTGAATATTTGCTGGACTTCAAAGACGCTTCCTTTTTACAAAAAATGGTAGCTGTTTATTTAAATATCAAAGAAAGCAAGGAGTATTGGCGGTCCCATGTCCGTAAACTAATATTTGAGCACAGTGCTGGAAACCTTGATCAATATTTTGAGGGTGATCAAACCAAACATGAAACATTTCTTAAAGAGATTATGGCTGATAAAAAAATAAGCTTATTTAACCGGGCTTTATTGGCTAACCAATTTCTCGAAGTATTTATCAAACCCGGCAGGTTTTCAAATAAAGTATTAGATAAAAAGCAATGGCAGGATATTATTTTAGGACTGTTTGATAGTTACTTAGCTGAAATTGCCCACCTGGATCTAGATTCAATTTTATTCCTTATGCTTAATGACGACAGCCGGGTCTCTGGAGACCGGGTTGTACTTAATCCAGCCGCTACCCAGAAGTTAAAAGATGTTTTAACTACAAAGCCTGAGTTCTTCGAAGATTATGTTTCCATGTTTATCCGGCCTTATGGTTATCCTTACTCACCAGGCGGTGAGATGACCTTTGAACCCTATATGGAGCAAATATTTACCACTTGGGGGGAATTCGAAAAAATACTTGAAAAGGCAGTTTTTAAAAGCGGAGAAAATGACAAATTAAGAAAAGTTATTTTAAAACATATTGATACCTTTTATGCAAAAAAAGATGAGTCTTTTATAATTAAAGATAAAACGGATCAATTGTTCGTAGATTCAATAATGCTAAAACAAGGTCCAAAACAACCTCCATCAAGCAGCCTAAGCATTAACCTAAGTGATTTATTTAGCAGTTAATATTAAATAAATATTAGCCATAACTGCATATATTCGTAAAACCTTACTCACGGTTATGCCCATAATATCGTATTTAAACTGGAATAATTTATTAGGAGATTTTTTCTTCTCGCCGGAATATGGCGGAAAAATTATCACCCTGGTAATTTCCCAAGACGATATTTTAGCAATTGCCAGGAATTCAGAATTTTCTGAAATTGCCACACAGGAAGATCTTGAGATTATCAATGACTTTAAAGAAGCTTGGCGTTCAGGCCACCCTGGAATATCTGGAAATATAATTGAAAAAATTAACCGGGAAGATAGCCGGGGGAAGAGCTTTTATAAAATAGGCCGTGATCATTATAACTGTGGAGAGGTTTGTGTAAGATACCCCCCCTCGCTAATGCACCTGGCAGGCGTGAATATAGCTATCTTGGAAGGTAGAGATACAAGCCGTTACCAGCGGATCCGTGAATATTTCCAAGTTGGGGAAACAACCTTCCCAACCATGAGTGAACATTTAAATTGGAATACGGCATGGGATAATCTGGTATGGTGGGCAAATGTTTTCATGAATGGCCGCTTGGGGTATCTACCAGGGAAAAGCCTGTCTTCCGAAAAATTTGAATACATTGGAAAGCCTTATACGTTTATTTTACTATCACGAAGTCAATTACGTAATTTCTATAAATTTTTTTTTGACCAGGATCTGGAACCACAAACCAGCATAACTAACCATCAGTTACTTGCAGCCTTCAAAAATGTTAAAGGCAATGATAATATCTCCAAGCTATTGGCCAACGTTGTCCCGTCGCCCGACCAGGAACTTATTTTTGCAATATTGAGGCAATTGTACTTTGCCTGGGATGGAGAATATCAAACAGAGGTTGAAAATCAACGAGTTACAACAGTATTTCAATCACGTAAACTAAGACTTTGCTTCCAAATTGATCATTCTGGAACTGCGGCATTTTCGTTCCGTTTTAAAGAAGAAATTTATCATGAAACGGAAATATTAATAGGCAAACAAAATGTTACTATTTCAAATAATCATTGGTCATCGCCTTTGCCTCTGAATGGTATACCCGGTCAACAAGTATTGATTGATGAATCCATAGGCTTGAAATTAACATTTAAGCCATCTGAGGATATGGTTTTTGTATTCGTCAACGGCCGTGCAGAAGGCTTGCATTCTGAGATTTACATCGAGTCGGATTATATTCATCAGGCGGCAAGCCAATATTTGCTTATAAACCGGCTTGTAAAAACGAATTTGGACGACTGGCTATCTACAAATGGGGGGCTTGATGAATCAGAAGACTTAAGTTTAGCTGATCAAAAAGATTGGTTCTTGTTTCATTTTCAGAGCGGCATAAAAAGTAACTATCCATCGCTATCGAAATTGAAATCGCCCTCCAACCGGTCATTGGAATTGCATGACGGTCTAAAAGGTAATGAGCGGGGTGAATGGATCGCTGGCTTTGCGCTAATAGCAACGTTGTCTGGTGCAAAAGGGAATGAAGTATTGGTTTTGGAAGGTGCTGAATATTACGAATTCGAGCTCAATAGCGGATTGTTTTTTGAGATCAGTCCAGAGGTATTACCAGGTTCATATCAGCTAAAAATTTTGAATGCACCAGAATTTGTTTTCTTGCCGAATGGCGGTCATATAATATTCAGTGCACTAGACCTGCCGCAACCTTCTGATACAAAGTTGATAAGCATAGACCCCTGCCCGGAAGAAGGAGGTGCAGAAACGACGAATTATCACCAAGGCATTGCCTTGACAAGCTCCGGGCGCTTTGATTACCCGCCTCCGCCTCAGTTTAGAATATGGCACGATGAAGAATTGAATTTAGAAACGATGCCGGCAAGTCAACGGGCTGCGGTATTACTTATGGAATATCTGCTTAGCAAAGGTGATATATCGAAAATGTCATTTGATAACGGATTATCAGCCATACAAAGAAGTGTTTCAAAGAACATTCCAGCAGACATTGATTTTCATAAAATGTCAAGTTATACCATAAACGGGCTGAAAGAAGGTTCGCGTATAACGGTACAAACAAGTGAAGGGAACGCGGTTAGCAGGATCTCTCCAGTAAGACCATGGCTATTCCGTTTAGGCAATTTACAAAATTTCCGGGTAGAAGGAATTAACAGTGGAATGCAGCCCTTTAAAGGAGCTCTTTACGTGCTGGCTGGGGCTTATTCGATATCTCTACTTGAAAGAATAAGGACAATCTGCGAAACTAATAATGCCACATTTAAAATATATAAGGAAGGGTCGGATTTAGCTCTGATACCGCCATCTGTTTTTGTCTATGTGGAAAATGACCAGACTCCTATAACGGAAATATGTCAATTATTAGACCAGCAAATTATCCTCCCTTACTTTAGATATTTATCAAGCCATTTCACGCTTCAAGGTAAGTTCGAGGATTTCAAAAAACAACGGGAATGGGATTTACATATGCCTTCCCGTTATCAAATTTTTGATGTGGAAAAGCTCGCTTTCACCAAAAAGCCAGAACTTAAAGCCATCATGTTCCCATCATTATCTTTATACGAGATCAGTCCATGGCAAAAATACCATGTGCTTCGATTTGAAGAGGATGAAATAGCCTACAAAGGGTCAATTGATCCAAGGTGGGGGAAATATATGTTGTTAAATAAGCTGCAACAAGAAAGCCACTGCTATTTCGATGATCGTAAAAACATCTTGTTTATACCCGCTTCGCTACGGCTACCGGCTGAAATAGAACGCAATCTATTTTATTTAACTGGCCGGATGCCGTCGGTTGCAAAATTGATATCCAATACCAGCCAGCTAATCATCAGCCCTCACCAAAGAGGTGCTAGGTCATATTTAATGTATAAAGGAATTTTGAAAACGACCGCTGAAATATTGACTGGAAATCTGGGCCAAACTATGTTATTAAAAACTTTAATTAATTATGATTGATCCGTTCAAATCTTTCGAGACTATCATTAAAAACTATAAAAGTTATATTAAAACCGCTTTCTCTACGCGGTTTCCTTCTTTTGAAGCTGAACGGGAAAACCTGTTGAATACAGATGGCGTGCTTTACCGCCAGCCTTGGGTCGAGGCTTTGCCAGAATATAAAAGCTCGGGGAAAACAATATCACAATTAACTGAAGCTGATACGGGTCTTGATGCGACAACCTTGGCCTGGTTCAAGAAATTAGCAGTTTCAGGGCTATTTCCGAAGGAAATAGAACTATATCAGCATCAATTACAAATGCTTCAAATGGCCGTCCGGGGAAAAGAAAATTGTGTTATCACTTCTGGAACCGGTTCAGGAAAGACCGAATCTTTCCTGTTACCTCTTTTTGCAGAACTTTCCAAAGAAGCTCAAAAATGGAATAATTTATACCCACCATCAGGATCAGACGTGCGGACAAAGGAACTAGCTTGGTGGAGGAAGAAGGCTGACGGCGGTGTAAACATCAATAAAACCATCAGTTTTAGTCAAGGAAAATTAAAAAAAGAAATTTTACAGAGGGGGCATGAAACAAGGCCCGAAGCAGTTAGAGCTCTTATTTTGTATCCTATGAATGCTTTGGTTGAGGATCAAATGACGCGCTTACGGGTAGCTCTCGATTCTGATGAGGCGCGTCAGTTTTTCGAAAAGGAAGACACCGGAAAAACTTATGAAAAATGGATGCATAACCGCATTTATTTCGGCCGGTATAATGGGGCAACTCCATCGCCTGGAATTTTCCCACAGTATTTGCCTTCCGATTCCAAAGATGACATTTCGGCAAAAAAAGCTAAGGCTAGAATGCAGTTACAACGTTTAAGAACCAAATTAAGGGAAATTGACCATAACAATGTAAAAGTAACGCAGTACTTAGCTGACCATCCGGATACACCCAAAAAGAAAAATTCCGATAAGAAATACTTTTTTCAGCAACTGGATGGTGCGGAGATGCGCACCCGCTTTGATATGCAGGAAAGCCCTCCAGACATTCTGATTACTAATTTTTCCATGATGAGCATTATGCTCATGCGTGAGGCAGATACTGGGATATTCGACAAAACCAAAGCATGGCTTGAATCTGACAAGATTAACAATGTTTTTCATTTGATTATAGATGAGTTGCACCTATACAGAGGGACTCAGGGAACAGAAGTCGCTTTTTTGGTGCGGATGCTTTTAGAGCGCATTGGGCTAAAACCAGATAGCAAACAATTACGGATATTAGCTTCAAGTGCATCTTTAGACCCTAATGATGATAAGAGTTTAAAATTTCTAAGTGATTTCTTCGGTGTGCCATTCCGTCCAGAACAAATTATACAAGGCACTTCAGAGCCGATTCCTGATACAGAAAGCGAGCCATTCAGTATTGACGACCTGGCGACTGTTGCGCAAACTTACGAGCAAGTAAACAATAACATTGAGGATGTCCGGTTTTTAGATGCATGTTCAGCATTTAGCCAGGGTTCTGGGCCCGGTCTTGCTGGGGCCATACAAAAATTGGCCAATGCTGGATTTAGAAAGAAGATTATGAGAGCTTTCAAAGAATCGAGTTCGCTCGAAATCTGGAACTCTTCAACTAACGATAAAACGTTTGCTGGAAATTTGTTTGGCAGTGCTTATGATGCCGGGCAATTATACTGGGCGGTAAGGGGAATGCTGACGTTAAGAGGTCTAAAAGATGATCTTGATGAAACAGATCCAGACATCAAGAAAATTAAATTACCGCGTTTAAGATTTCATTATTTTATCCGGAATATCGAAGGTATTTGGGCTAATGCAGACCTCAATACAGTAAATCCCAAATATTCAGAGGATGAAGGTTTACCGGCAGAATTAAAACGGACAATTGGCCAATTACACCCGAAAGGCGATATAGCAGATAAAAAAGGGAATCGGCTTTTTGATGTCCTTTACTGCGAGAACTGTGGCACCACCTTTTTAGGCGGAAGCCGGCTTTTTGTAAACGCGAAATTGGAAATGATCGCCATCAGTCCAGATATTGAAGGAATTCCGGAAAACAATCCACAAAGCCTGGTCGAAAAAAGAAAGTACCGCGATTATATTGTCTTTTGGCCGCAGGGCTTTCAGCAGGCTGCTCCGGCCTCAGATATTACTTATACGCGGCATAGGATCACGGGTGAATGGCAGGAATATTTTCTTCATAAACAAACAGGCGATTTAGAGCAACAAGTTGATACAGACCAGAACTATGTGAAAGGTCTCTTATTTGTATTGGACAATGAAGTGTCGGGACAAGGCATCGAAGAACGTTGCTTACCCTGTACATGCCCAGCATGTGCCAGCAATTATGAAAAAGGAAAAACCAGGACAAGCCCTGTGAGAGGTTTCCGGTCCGGTTTCGGAAAAACAGCACAAATCCTTTCTAAAGAGCTATTTTATCAACTGCCTGATGATCCCGAAAAAAGAAAACTAGTACTTTTTTCCGATAGTCGAGAAGATGCCGCAAAAATGTCGAACGCTATCGAAAGGGAACATTTTGTTGATTTAGTGAGGGAGGCGTTGATATCAGTTTTATATGATAACCCAGGGCTCAAAAGAAAATCGATAGCTTTACAGATTGCAGCAAAAGGACAAGGTGGCCGGCTGGATAAAGCGGTTGCTGACGAAATAAAATCCAAGTATAACACGCAAATATTCAATGAGGTCTATAGCCTCTATTATAATAAATTCAACAGTCCAGTTGAAGATTTGATTCCGGGGCTGGAACGCGATTGGCTTCAAATTATCAACGGGGCACCCAGCGTACCCTTTAAAGAACTGGCTGTTTCGAATATCTCAAGTGTTATGCAAAAACTATATGTTACCGGAGTTAATCCACGGGGACTAAGTTTAGAGGCACAAAAATTCCAAAGCAGCCACTCTGAATGGTTTACTATTTTCACCTCATCCGAAAATCAGGTTAACCTGACAGGTACCCAGTTGGAAAATGATGAAACTAAACACGATACGATTTATCAAGCGGCAAAAGCACTTTTCGGCCGCCTATATTTCGGGTTGGAATCCAGTGGTTTAGCTTACATTGGAATGGCGCAAGATATCTTGTCAAAGGTGCCAGCTCATTTGGTAGACAAGTATCATGCTTATATCAGGAAACTCGGGGATAATTACTATTATGAGGATAATGATTATGACACGGCTGGGGTTAACGGTGCGTGGAATGCAAGAGTCAGAGCGCTCATCTCCACTCACCAAGATACGCCACTTGATGTATACGATCAACTTTTGGCTTGGAAGGTTATTACTCCCACCGGACTTCTGCGTTTTGAAGCCTTGGCTTTATATCCTGTACTCGATGAAGAAGAAACTTATTATGAATGTGGAAATTGCTTTAGGCCACACCTGCATGCGGCGGGCCATCTTTGCACATTTTGTAATCAAAGATTGCGGAAAACTAACAAGGCCGTAAAAGACCTGAGATTAAGGAATCACCTGGCTATTCACGCCATAGTTGAGAAGCGGAAGGCAATCAGGTTGCATTGTGAGGAAATGACTGGCCAAACAGACAATCAGTTTCAAAGACAGAGGCATTTTAGAAACATGGTTTTGGCGGACGAAGGTCCAGATACCATCCGTAACATCGACTTATTGTCTGTAACTACAACATTGGAAGTAGGTGTTGATATTGGTTCCTTGCAAGCTGTTATGCTCGCAAATATGCCACCTCAGCGGTTTAATTATCAGCAAAGAGTTGGTCGCGCTGGGCGGCGTGGGCAAGCATTTGCCGCCATTCTTACTTTTTGCCGGGGCCGCAGTCATGATGAACATTACTTTAACAGTCCGCAGGAAATAACAAGTGATCCTCCGCCTACACCGGTTTTAAGTACAGGGCAGGCAAGGATATTCAGGAGAGTGTTCAATAAATTTATTTTCGCCAGAGCTTTCAGGCAGGCCCAATTAGCCCGTAATGGGCTATCCAAAAGTACGCATGGAGAAATGGGTATTTTTGATGACTGGATACACAACAAGAAATTTTTATCTGATTGGTTGAATGCCAATCAGGGACAGATGGAAACCTTTTTCAATTCAATTAGCTATGGAACTGGGTTGCTATGGAGCGATATTAACGCTGGAAATTATTATTATCAGGATTTTTTTGACATAGTCGATAAAATGGCATTGAACCGGGATTTGCCTGGTGATGAAGCAGCTGACCGTTTAGCTGAGGGTGGAATATTGCCAATGTTCGGAATGCCAACCAGTGTAAAAAACCTTTATCATGGCTTTGACGACAGAGCTAAAGAAATGAAAGCCATAGACCGGGATCAGGCTATGGCTATCACTGAGTTTGCCCCTGGTACTGAAAAAACCAAGGACAAAAGGATTTACACTGCAGTCGGTATCACCCCGGAATTAGAGTTTAAAGAAAGAAGCCATTATCCTGAGCTGATGAAAACTGATGGTCTGGCATTCCGGTACTCTGGACACATGATTAAATGTCCTAACTGCCGTCTTATACAAACAACTCCTTATGATGGCGGGAATGCAGACCCACTAAATGAAAATCTTGGCACACCAATAGAAGTTGAATGTCCGGAATGTCAATGGCCATCAGCAGAGCGCTTTCCTATGATTATTCCATCTGCGTACCGCACTGATTTTTCACAAGGCAGGGATACTACAGAAAACACCGAAATGGTAATTTCCCGGCCTTCCGTTTATGCAGAACCAGACAGTAAATCCGCCAATTTACTTGAAGCCAGTTATTTATCAAATGGAACAGCACGCATATCTGAAACGGACACAACTTGGCGTATCAACAAAAATGGTGATGACTTTTTCCATTTGAAGAAATATGAGCTCAAACGTAATTACAGGGCGAGAGGGGGCGCAATTGCTATCGCGACTATAGAGGGCCAATGGTTTATCGATAAAGGGAATCCACCTAGAATTATTGGTGCTACGCCTGAATATCAGCAATTGGAAATAACAACGGCTCTGGCTGCGAATAAAACAACCGAAGTATTGCGAATTTCTCCAAATAAAACGATGAAAGGCATTCTATTTGAAATGTTTGATTTTCAATCACAACAGGCGGTGGGTGTAAAATCTGCTGTTTATTCTGCTGCCTTTTTAATCCAACGCGCAATAGCGATAGCGCTTGATGTCGATCCCTTGGAAATTGAAATTGCTGAAATTGTGAAGGACGTTAATGGCTTGCCGGTAATTACGTTGACAGATGAATTGCCCAATGGATCGGGATTTGTCAGATATGGGTTCAATAACCTTCAAACATTAATAATTGACAGGATACTTGGGCTAAAACAAGTTGAAAGCAATGCTTATTTTGAATACATACGCAGCGCCGAACACCAACATTGTTTAACCAGTTGCTACAAATGCCTGAAGATTTACAGGAACATGAATTATCATGCATTATTAGATTGGCGCTTGGGCATGTCTTGGTTGAGATATATAACCAATTCAGATTACAAGTTCGGTACAGATGGTAATTTTAATTTTGTTGAATTAACCGATTGGCCTGAGTCGGCCAAAAAGGTAGCCAAGGATTTAAGTGAGGCATTCAGTAATGGCGAAATTTTTACTAGCCCAAATGGCAAACTATGGGGATTTGTTGCCAAGGGTAAACCAGTAATAATTATTCACCCATTATGGAATATAAACGACATACAAGAAGAATGGCTGGCATCGGAAATCGAGGGTTTGGAAATTACATTAAAGGATAAAGGAGCTCGAAAACAATTGGTTACTGCAGATACATTCAATGGTTTGAGGAGGCCTGCAAAATGCAAGGTGTGGTGATATGGAAATAGTTACTGTCTCCCCATTAGAAGAGAGGCCCTTGGGACTTTTATCTCCCTCAAGGCTTAATACGATCCTTAAATGCCCATTAAGTGGTTTATACAATCATGATGGAAATAGTGCATACTTTCCGGTGGGAAACAGTCATTTTGCATCGCTTGGTAACGTTATCCATGACGTATTTAAATCAGCCAATCGTGGAAATATTAATTCTGATGAGAGTTTTAGTCAAATTTGGTATTCAGCGGAAGAAAAACAAATTAAAGGGGGACTAAAAAATATTGTACCTAACTACGGAAAGATTAAATATTCGATAAGAAAACAACTTGTCAAACCCCGTATAAATGGTTTAAAGAGTTATGCAAAAGGCTATTATGGCATACCTGAAAAAATGATTGAAGACAAGGAGCATGGTGTGAAGGGGCAACCTGACCTAGTTGCGTTCAGGTATAATGTTCCGTATGAAATAAAAGATTACAAAACAGGTGAGGTATTTGATCCGGTAACTCTGGAGCCAGACAGAGAAGAACAAAACCGGAGTTTTGAGGAAATAAAAGAAGGTTTTAAAAATCAATTGCACTTGTACGCTTTTTTGGTAAACCGGAAATATGGAAGCTATCCCCAATTTTTGACAATAGTGACAGCTGCGGGAGAAGAAATTAGAACAGGTTGTGAACAGGGTAAGGTTGATTTTTTAATGAATATGATAAAGTCTTGCAAAGACCGTATTCAAAATGAAATCGCTGCCGATTTAGCGAACCCTTCGTTGTCAAATTGCAGGTTTTGCCCGTTTAAACCGGGATGTAAATGGCGGTATAGCAGTGATAGTGATGCATTCGTTGATATAGAGGGAGTTGTAAGTAATGTCCAATTTCCTCCATATGGCAATTTTACCATACACTTGCAAAATGGGGAACACTTATTTCACAAGCTGCCATTTGAAGGAGGCCCGGAAAAATTAAAAGAGATTATTCAGAAAAAGGTATTCGTCTCAAATGTCCGGTATGAAGTACTAGAAAAAAAGCTGTATACAACTTCAAAATATACTAAAATCTATGTTAAAAATAATTATTGATGAAAAGTGACCTGCCAGAAATATTAAGTTTTTTTACCGGTGGTGGCTTTATGGATATGGGCTTTGAAAAAGCTGGGTTTAATGTCGTTTGGAGTAATGAATACGATCATCATTTCGCCCAACTATTTAGCCATGGGATAACCTCATGGAAAAATGCTAAGGGTATCACTGGTAAGTTTCAGATCACTAATGAAAAGTCTATCAAAGATATTACTGAACAAGAGATTGTGGATGAGGCATTTGGTGGGCAATTGCCGAAGGAATTTGGAATTATTGGAGGACCTCCTTGCCAGGATTTTAGCATCAATGGAAATCTTGAGGGGTTTAAAGGAGATAGAGGTTCATTAACTGACGCCTATCTATGCAAGATACTTGATTTGCAACCATCATTTTTCATTATGGAAAATGTCACCGGCTTGGTTAAAGTCAAAAAGAATGCTAAACATTTTTTTCACTTGTTGGATATCATGCGGGAACTGTACCTGATAGACTTTAGCGTCCTTAACAGTTTAGACTTCGGTGTCCCCCAAAGCCGGGAGCGTGTTTTTGTTGTAGGAATAAATAAAAAAAAATACAATCTTGATTCAATAATCACATGTACTGATGGCACCTGGTTTCCATTTCCTGCGGGTACAAAAACAAGCTTGGAAATGGATACTGCCGCCTGGCCAGAAGCACAGGCTTTCGGTTTAGTACCAGCGGTTCCAGAAGGTATCGCAATTAATTTATGTGTGGAATCGTGTTTGGTGCCCTCCGGCCAGGAAAATGTTGTTTCGAATGCTAATGAATATTTTAATTTAAAAATTCCTCAAGAAAAACTTGCGGCAATAAAGGAAGGCGAGACAAACCGTCCATCTTTTAAACGGCTCCACCGTTATAAATACAGCCCGACCACATGTTATGGAAATAATGAAGTTCATTTACACCCTTACCAACATAGACGTCTTTCAGTACGTGAAGCGTTAAGGATACAAAGCGTTGAGGATTCATATGCGCTTCCACCCGAATTACCCTTGAGTAAAAAATTTAAAATGATTGGAAACGGTGTTCCTGTCTTAATGGCAAATGCATTAGCAGAATCCCTTGCACGATACTTGAGGCGATTGACAAAAACTTAAAATGGATATCTGGTCTAAGGAAAAAAGGAGCGCTGTAATGGCAAAAATCCGTTCAAAGGATACAAAGCCAGAAAAGCTTTTAAGGTCTGTTTTATATGCAAATGGACTCAGATTCCGGCTGCATGTCAAACACCTCCCAGGCAAGCCTGATATAGTTTTAGCTAAATATAAGACCGTTATTTTCGTGCATGGTTGCTTTTGGCACTACCATAGTGAGTGCCGGGAAGGAAGAATTCCCAATACGAATAGTAAATTTTGGACTGAAAAACTTTCAAAAAACATTCAACGGGACGAGATGCATCAATTAAAATTAAGAGAGGCTGGTTGGCAGGTAATTGTAGTTTGGGAATGTGAACTTGAGCGCAAGTTTGACGAAGCCGCATTAAAGATGCTATTAGATACAATTAAAACTTACCCGGAAAGCGCTAATTTAAAACCTTAAGGTATGTTTAAAGTCAATCAGACATATACAAAAAAGCAAATTTATGTAATTGCAGGCGTTCCTGAAATTCAACAAGGTGGTCACTGGCACACGGGTATACCGAATATCATGGTGATTTTTACGTTTTTGCGAACATAGGCATCCCTGGCCGTACAGGCCACAATTATTGTAATTATTGGGATGGACCTGATTTACATTGGGAAGGCAAAGCTAAAAGTCACGTAGGTCTGGGCTCTATAACAAAGTTATTGGATGGCGGAAAAGGGACCAATGTTTTCATATTTACCAGGGTAAATGATACTGATCCTTTTACTTATGAAGGAAAAGGTGCAGTTAAAGAATATTTTGACACCCGGCCAGTTAAAATTATTTGGACTTTTGATAATGCGGGTAATATCGATAATTACGACCCGGCAATACCTGGACAAATTCCTCCAGGATCTATTCCGGAAGGTGCCGTAAGTCAAGTATTGGTAAATAAGTACGAAAGAAATCCTTGGGCACGCCGGGAATGTGTGAAACATTTTGGAGCCATTTGCCAGGTTTGTAACTTCAATTTCGAAGATTATTATGGTGAAATCGGGAAAGATTTTATTCACGTTCATCATCTCACATCCATTTCGGCAATAAAATCCGAATACCAGGTCGATCCATTAAATGACTTAATACCTGTTTGCCCCAACTGTCATTCCATGCTCCATAAAAGAACTCCAGCCTTAACTATCCAAGAATTAAAACAAATCCTGGATTTAAATAAACATCAAAGACGTTTATAAAGTGTCGCCGCCGGAAGATAAGTGCACGCTATAGATACCCAAAGGTATTGTCAATGGCGAAATTCGGTGTTTATCTAAAGAACGGGTTAAAGGATTGTCTTTTAAATGATTGATTAAGGCAAGTAATGAACTTTGAAAATTTGGATTCTTGTGCAACAGATTTATTAATCTAGCCCAGTTTAGAGCAACCGTGCCTTCTGGTAATTGATACCCAGACGACAAAGAAAAGTGACGACCCAAAATGATCTTGTAAATTTTAGCTTGTCCATCAATTCCATTAATTTGTAAAATGTTGTATAGTTTATCTCTGCCTTGTTTGTCAATATAATAGTCCACCATTTCAATCCATTTGTCAACCTTTTTTTTGTAGTTTGCAATCATATTACGCCGCCGGTACATATCTGTCCCCCAATCATCCATCCATTTCAATTGAAATAAGCATAATATCTGATGTTGCCTGTCAAATATAACAGCGTCAATATCAGTCAGCTCTTTACCCCCCTCCTTTAGTCTTACTTCGTGCTTTATTTTTATCAAATTGTTTTCAAATACACTATACAATTCTTCCTTAAAAGCTTTTTCCCTGACACTGCCCGCAACAGATCTGTCATTAGAGAAAAGCTTGTCGAGGCATTTGTTGAAATAAATAAATGGATTCGAAAGGTGCCCCATCATAGATAGCGCTAAAGAGTTACCGCCTGTCTTAATAATTGGAGGTGGAGCAAAAGCTGGCTGAAAATTCACAGCTACAAGTTTGTTAGCGTCGAGTGTTATCACATTAAGAATCGTTTCCACTTGCTCCAGGCAGATCTTGGTATATGCAGAGACTTGGTTTATCAAACTGTTCTTATTCACCACTTGCGTATAGATGTTCCAAGGGTTGAGAATTTGATGTCCAGTTTTTATTTGAAATTGAAGGCAATACTGTAAATGTTTATAGCAACGGCTGATCAAGCACGTCAACACCTCTTGATATAATGAATAAGGGATGCCGTTAAAAATGGATTCTCCGGGAAAACTGTCAAAGGACACCGCCGCTTTAGCGTAAGCACGCCCAGCAGCAATAAAATGATTGTCGACGTATTCATTAGGATTATATGTTACGGTCACTTTATCTGCGGAATATGAATTACCCCGCATTATTTTCGTCAGTTCGTTGCTGATTGGAATAGACTGTTTATTGAAATGTTCTTGTCCCATTTTCCACTGCTCCTGTGCTTCCAAAAATTCAATACCTGCATCATCGGTTTGAACTTTGAATTTAAAAACGTCCCGCTCAAATTTACAAGACACAAAATCTGTAGTTTCAGCTAAAGCAATAATTCTTTTAACGTTGCCGACATTCCCCATGTGTCCGAAAAGATCATTAGCCCACTGTATGCCAGCTTTACTTGTGGCTATAGGAGTAATTAAAGCGGGAGACGTTAAGCCCTCAAGAGATATTTTCAAGAGATCATACCATCCTGTTGTATATTTTTGATATATCGTTAGATTATTCTGATAATATATTGAATTCTTAGGATAAATGTACGATTGAGCTACGAAACAGTGGTCAATACATTTTATAAGTTCGATTGCTTTAAATGGAGTTACACCTCCTAATTTCCCTTTTACTTCCTCGATTTCATTTTTAAGGATCTGTTCTAAACGTATCGATAAGATCTTTTCGATCATAATTAATTCAAATTAAGCTTTGTAACTTATGGTTCTTCGTAAATCAAGATTTCAATTGTAAATTTGGCTATGAAGTCTCCAATTTTCAAAACGATGCCAACCTTCACAAGTAGTTTAAATTTAATGCCACATATGATCGCAGAACTGCTATAGGTCAGACCAAAAACATAACCCAAATCTGAATCGTAAAAGTATCGCAGGCGTATACTTAGATACGAAGCCAATCTTTAAGCCTCTGAGCTATCTTATTAGAAACTTTTATCAATTGAAAATTCAATAAACCTTCCTTCGATAATTCGGCCAAGCATTCACCTGCCCAATCAATATAGTAGACTTCAATTCCGAATAATGTAATTCTACATAATCCTTAAAAGACCTAACCGTTTCGACATTATCCCATTCCATTGCAGTGAGACAATGCAAAGGCGAACGCTTATTGTGCATTACAAAACTATATAATTGGAGATATGGTGGTGCCTTTTCAAACGCTTGCTCAACGAGTTCAGCATACAAAGATTTCTTGAGGGTATTTTTGAATTCCTTTACGAGATCGTATGTCACGAGACGCAACGTGCCCCACTTTACTAATTCCGCCATGTGCGGTAATTCTTTATCAGTGAAAAACAAGTACAGATATGTAATGAAGTCGAACTCTGTGGCATCGCAAAGGTCAGTGCTGAAGTAGACGTAAAGTTTTTTAAACGCTTCTAATGAAAATCCATCTTTAAGCTTGTCTATTACAAAACGGATAACTTCATTTTCTTTCTCAATTATTTGCTCCAGGTCTGGGTATTTAACATTGCCGTCCGCCAGTTGCATAGCATACCTCGGTTTAGAGAACAATTCAAAATAATAGCTTTTAAAAAAAATGGTCTTCCGCTCATAAGTTACCTGTACGTACAGCGGATGGGTAAGTTGTCCATGAAAATCCACCTGCTTTAGCCGGTCATTTAGGTAGGTCTTGAAACTTATTTTCATTTTATTTTAAAAATATTTTAATAGAATTCTGCTGTATTTGATCAAGTTCAATGGCAATAGTAGATCTATGATAAATCAAATCTCATCAAAAGTCGCCAAATCTAATTATGTCAATTGCTGAATTAATAACTCAAAGATAATCATTTGTTTTGATATATTTTAATTTATCAAAACATTGCTCTACATTTGTTTTATTATCAATCCAACTGTAATGCTGTTAAGCAGGCTCAAGTCCACCAATACTGACATAGATGGATGATAATTATGAAATATTAACAATTAATTTATTAGTAATGACAGCAATTGAGTTGATTACCAAAGAAGATCTGAAGGCGTTTAAGAAAGAATTACTGGAAGATATAAGGGCTATTGTTCAGCCGGGAAAAGGACAACAAAAACAATGGTTAAAAAGCAATGAAGTGAGAAAGCTATTAAACATTTCGCCAGGGACACTGCAAAATCTTCGTGTTAATGGCACTCTTTCTTATACCAAAATCGGTGGCATGATGTATTACAAGTTGGAGGACATCTATAAAATTCTGGAAGGAGGTGGGCATTGAAGTCGATTACTAAAGATAGGCAGTTGGCAGAATATGCAGAACGCGTTAAGCTTATAGGAAGCAATGAACTGTTATATCCCACTCACTTAAGTTTATTCACTGCTGTATTTATCAGTTGGCAGCGAAATGGATTTAGAAATCCTTTTTCAGTCAGTCGCCGTCAGCTAATGTTGTACAGCCGGATTGCATCATTTGCTACTTATCACAAATGCATAAAGGAGTTAGTTGCTTACGGATACATTCGTTATGAGCCTTCGTATCATCCAGTAGAGGGAAGCCTAATGTATTGGCCGGAGAACATGCCATAGTATAATTGTATATCTGTGTAACGCTGTATCCTACTATCGTAGCAACAGTATAACCAATTAACAGTATGACTGAATATCGATGTACCATTATAACGAAATAACAGCACGGGATAGATCAAGTGATCCAATGATAGTAAAGCTTCGGTTTTACGATCCACACATACAGCTGCCTGTATATACCAATATATTACCCGGTTGTTTAAAGCAAGCCATGTTTCGGGCCTCCCGAAACGCTTGCCGGGACACCCTGACCCGTTATACTTCACTTCGTTTAGCATAAAATTTATGGGAAGGCCAGAATTATCAAAGGAGGAAAAAAGGTCAGAGAGGATTACTTTAAAGCTGACAAAAGAGGAAAAGAAAAAGATAGATAAAGCCGCAGCTATTTGCGGTTTACCGCCAGTGGTGCTTGTAAGGGAAAAACTTTTTAAAGGAAGGTTTCCAGAGGCAAAAATCGCCAAAGTTGATATGGATACCTATGTGGAATTAAAAAGAATCGGGATAAATATCAACCAGCAAACCAGGCAGCTGAATGCAGGTAAGTTACCTATAGGGTTGCTTGCACTTTTGAATAAATTAAAAGCGCAGGAGGAAAAAATTATTAGGGGATTATTTTATGATAGCCAGTCAGAAAATAGGTAAAAGCTTTTTAGGAGCATTAAACTATAATCTCAAAAAGCTTTACCATCCTGACCAAAATAAGAGAGCGGAATTATTGGACAGCAGTTTCGCATCTACTGATTCCAGGATGATACAGCAAGAGATCCGATTAATTAAAACCTTAAAGCCTAACCTTAACCGCTATGTTTACCATACCAGCCTTAATTTTTCTATTGAAGATGAATTGGACAATAATAAGTTGTTGTCGATTGCCCATGATTATTTAAAAGAAAGCGGATATACTAATAATCAGTATATGATCTTTCGTCATCATGATGCTCCTCATCCTCATATACACCTATTGGTAAACCGAATTTCCTTTGACGGAACAGTAGTTTCAGACAGTAACAATTTTAAACGTAGTGAGGGTATTACAAGGAAACTGGAACAAAAGTATAATTTAAAAGAGGTGCAATCCAGTAAAGAAACCTTGCTGAAAGCAGCTAAAATCGGAGAGATTGAACGGACATTAAGGACAGGTAAGCCCTCAGATAAATTGCTCTTGCAAAACAAACTAATTAACATCCTCAATCTTGGAAATATAACAATTAAAGAACTAATAGAACGAGGCGAGCGGCAAGGAATTCATTTTCTTTTCAACCAGGCGACAACCGGAAAGATATCAGGCATCACCTATTTTCATAATGGCTTTAAGATAAAAGGACAAGCTTTAGGCAACAGATTTAAATGGGCAGAACTAATTAAACAGATCAACTATGAGCAAATTAGGGATGGTAAAGCAATTAGCGAAGCAAACAGCAGAACAAGAACAAACTATGGAAATCAATCATGGCCGATCCGAGAGGCCAAACCAAACCGATATGGAGGAAATAGAGATAATGAACTTTATATAAGCGGTCCAGCTGATTCTTACTTTGACGACGGAGGTTCAAGAGAGGCAGATAAGATTGGAGAAGAAGGTAGATCAAAACCACAAAGAGATTTTGAAACAGGTGAGGATGTTTATATTCTCCATGATGATTCCCCTATTGATCGCGATAATAGTCATTATGATTCTTACGGCTTCGAAATAAGCAATGATGTAGATGATGAAGCAATGCATGGGAGAAATAGGAAGAAAAGTCAGGGTAGAGGTATTGGTCGTTGAAGTTTTTGGATGATATAACACCTTATTCACCACTACCGCAAAGGTAGCCCAAGCCAGAATAAAAAGTCAAGGGTACACAAGCGAGCCGCATCGTAAGCTTTCAGCGGCTGGCTCGCCCTTGACATTTTATCCGGCTTTGCTTTTAGTTGCTTAAGTGATGATTAAGGTAGTATCGTTCACAGCTGTCAAAAAAAGAAAACTTAACTCCGCCAGTTCTTCGGGATAAACAGATGTTTGTCGAATGAATAATACAAAGAACAATAAATCTACCGCCTTTCTTTTTAAACAGGCCCTCGACAAAAAACTCACATCGGATATTAGTAAACAGCATAAAGACAGCCTGCGGTATGTTTACAATCATTTTATGGCTTTCTTGGGAGAAGATGGTCGCGAAACTTCAATCAAAAAATTAAAAACAGCTCAAATTGAAGAGTTCCTTCAACGATACAATTCATCTGCGACCAGCTATATGAATAAACGGCGAGACTTGAGCGTGCTTTTTAATACTGCCACAAGGTTGATAGACGAAAATTTAATGACGATCAAGAAGACAGAAGTAAAGAGAATAAAAGCTACGCTTCATTTGGCTTATGAAAAAGAACAATTACAACCTGTGCTTGATTTTTTAAAAGGGAATCATACCAATCTATATCGCTGCTGTCTGATGACCTATGGCTGCTTATTACGACCACATGAGGAGATACGATTACTTACAAAAAAGCATTTCAAAAAGGACAATACCGAAATTCATTTAGCCGGAAATGAAAATAAAGGCGGGAGAGTAAGAGTTGCTTTTGTTCCGGATTATGTAAGAGAAGAACTTGAGCCGGTGCTCGCCCAACTAAAAAGAGACGACAACATATTTAGCTTAACTAAAGAGCCCTTCAATTATACGTATTTTGCTAAACAATGGTCACGGGAGAGAAAGAAACTTCTGAGTCATGGCTTGGTCTGTCCAAAACAAACCTTGTATTCCTTTCGGCATACAGCCGCAATCAATGTATTCAGACGAACTAAAGATGTATATGTTGTTCAGAAAATGATGGCACATTCCTCGGTAGTTGTAACACTTAAATATTTGCGGAGCCTCGGTGAATTTAATACAGATGAATTAAGAGCAGCAGCACCAGTACTATGATTAGGCTTACCCGTGAAGAAATATACGACATGGTTTGGGAATTACCAATGACTGAGATCGCTAAAAGGTATATAATATCGGATGTTGGCTTTCGTAAATTGTGTCTTCGTCTGAATATTCCCATTCCGAAAAATGGGGATTGGGCTAAAGTAAAAGCTGGTTATAAACTAAGTAAGCCTAAACTATCATCAGCATGGAAAGGAAAAGCGTTCGCTGAACTTAACGAACGTCCACCTGGCGAGCAGGTCAAGAAAGTTTCTGAATTGGATAGGCTTGTTAAGCAAGTCGCATTGGAGAAACTTCCTTTTAAAGTTCCTGAACGCTTAACCAAACCAGATATTTTAATTGTTGATGCTAAAGAAAGTCTATCTAAACTTACTGATGCTAATTATCCTGGAATGGTTGTCACAACAAAAGGCCAATTAGACATTCGTGTAGCCCCAGCAAACACTGGCCGGGCACTTCGCTTTATGGATACGCTGATTAAATGCGTACGTGCGAGAGGTTATTTTTTTGAAGTAAATAACGATGGTAACTTCGTTATTGTAGATGATATTAAACTTCGTGTTAATTTTCGCGAGCAGACAAATAAATTCAGGGTGCATAATAAGCCATACCAGGATTTTGAATGGCGTCCTAACGGTAAATTATCATTTCGTCTTGATAGCAGACTAAAAGCAGAATGGAAGGATTTGAAAACTCAGTTACTTGAGGATCAGCTACCCAAGATATTAGCAAAACTTGAATTGGCCGCTAAGCAAGAGGAAGAATATTTAGAGAAGGCACGCCTATGGCAAGAAAACTGGGAAAGGCAAAGGATAATACAAGCAGAGCGAGAAATGCGTCAGCGAAAGGAACAAAAAGGATTCCACGAACTGATGGTCAAGGCTAAACGGTGGAAGCAAGCCCAATTAATTCGTGAGTATCTTACTGCCATACCAAACGCAGACCACGAATGGCTTTCATGGGCAAATCATAAAGCAGATTGGCTTGATCCGGTTATTAATGCTTATGATGAGTTGCTTACAGAGAAAGATAAGGAGGGCATCTAAAGTAATTATATATCTGTGTAGCTGTATATCCCGTTATATAGCTACACAGATATATATTGCCAGTATTATTCTCCGCAAATTTGCGGAGAATATAGTCGGGATTCTCCGCATCAATTTAAAAATGACAAAATATACTATCTTCTAAATCCACCTCTATTCGGGCCTATATCTTCAGAGTTGCCATTATTATCCTTATAAAATCCTCGATTTTGCTGCTCCCTATCATGTTTTGCTATGGCATTGTTAATACTCGTACTTACGTGCTGCCATTTTAAGCTTTTATCTTTAAGAATTACCGGAACGTTAAAATCAATATCATTGTGGTAAAGAAGTGAATTACGAGCTTGAGTTCGATCCACATTAGGATATTTGCTACAATAAAACTCCAGTATGTCATTATACTCAAATTGTTGAAGTAGATAATGAATATCAATAAAGTCTTTTATCCGTTGCCCGCTATGAACTATTGCATTTATTTTCATTGCGGCGATATCTTCTAAAGACATCATTCGAATTCCTTGAATGGTTTCGATTTGTTTAACTGCTGGATATTTATGACTAATCAGGTCAAAATCCACATCAAAAATATTCCCACTTACGTAGTTGCTTTTTTGCCTTCTGATCAATGCATGATATTGTTTTTCCAGATGCGCCGCTAATTTTACGGCATCAAAATCCCCGGTATTAAAAAGATCTACGTCAATGGATTCTCTATGGCCTAATTTTAGTGCCAAGGCGGTTCCGCCAACAAGGTAAAAAGATTTGAATTGCTGATCACGCATCAGCTTGTGGATTAGATCCAGTGTCCCTGGTTTAACTGTTTCTTCGTGTAACATTTGAGCTCATTTTTGCTCAACTGAAAATATTCACAAACAGCTTCTACAGTCATGTCGGTTAAATAGTTGATTTCTTCCTTTAAAGCGTGGATCAAATTATCCCGGCCATAAAATCGTATTATTTCTTCCCAGTCTGATTGGTCGCCCTTGTTAAGCACTCGCTCAATAATAGTCAGCCTAGACCGTCTCCAATCAATTTTATCAAACTCAAAGTCCCAGAATAACACGGGCGATAAATTGGGTCTGCTGATTTTTTGTATCAGTGGCTGCCGTTCTATTTTAACCTCGTCGTTTTCAAATGGAACCTTTTTTTTAGAAAGATAATTATTAAGGGTATGATAATTAAAATCAGGGTAGCTATCGCAAAAACCTTTCAGACTTGAAAAAACATCAATATCAACTCCTGCAAAACGTTTCCATTGCACCAATACCACCCTTTTATTGATTTCTTTTACCATACCCAAATTTAACCAAAAACTATATAAACTGCCTAATATTTGTGAATATTTGTCAATTGACTGTAAGTAATTAGTTAATTGATGATAATTTCATTTTAAGAGTTGCCATATCGGAGCTGATCTTATGATCCATTACCTTAGCATAAATCTGCGTGGTCTTAATGCTGGTGTGACCCATCATCTTCGCCACACTCTCTATAGGAACGCCATTATTAAGCGTTATTGTTGTCGCAAATGTATGCCTGGCTATATGGAAGGTTAGTAATTTAGAAATGCCGCACAGATCCGCAATTTCCTTTAAATAGGCATTCATCTTTTGGTTACTCATTACCGGCAGCAATAGATCATCGACAATGCATTGCGGATTGTCTTCGTATCTTTCAATAACCTTCAATGCCGCTGGCAAAATAGGAATGCGGGATAAAGTATCCGTTTTTTGGCGGTTGGTATAGATCCAGAGATCACCGTCGATCCCCTTAACCATTTCAGAACGTTTAAGCTTTTTAACATCGACGTAAGCTAGACCAGTATAACAACTAAACAGAAAAATATCCCTAACTAATCTTAGTCTATCTACAGGAAGTTGCTTATCCGCAATCGCTCTCAATTCCTCTTTTGTCAATACTACTCGATGAACCTTTTTTGTTTTGGGTTTATAATTCAGATAGGGGTCAACAGTAAGCCAGCCGTTTCCCAAACAGATACGGACAATCTTGCCTAAGTTTTTAATATACTTAATCGCAGAGTTATTAGCACACCGGCGCACGCTCCGCAAATAGTATTCAAAGTCATTTAGGAATTCAAAATTGATTTTATTGATTGGTATATCAGATACATTGTGCTGCCATTGCATAAAATCTTTGGTATGCATTAAGGCTGTCTCATAACGCTGCAGGGTGCTCTTTTCAAATTCCTGCCCAACCAAGCTGCGCATCTTTTGATTATGATCTTCAAAAACACTAACCAAAGTGCGTACCTTTTCTGTTTTACCAATAAAGCGATTTTTGAGGCTTTCAGCAGTAACCATTTCATCATTAGCCGTCATCCATCGATGAAACTCCTGGGCTTTGGCTTGTAAGGTGTCGAGATAAGCGTTTAGGGTGCGAATTTCTTCTTTGGTGCCGATAGCACGGCCAGCTTGTGCATTCCAGCGAGAAGGTTCGCAAGTTTTGCCTGTTGAAGCTTCTGCTCTTTGGCCGTCAACAGTAAACCGCAGATAAATAGCTACGGGGCCATTTTTGTGGGTAGAGCGCTTCTTTAAATAAAAAAGCAGATTGATGTTAGTTCTCATTACAAATGAATTAAATAGTGAAACAAAATTGATTATTCCATCATTTGCAATCAAGATGTTCACTCGCTGAACATCTTATAAATCAGTTACTTATGGTGTTTTTGGTGAGCATTTTTCCAGCTTTAATATGCTCACCGAATTGCTCACCTTTTTTATGCTAAAACATGCATAATTTGGTGTATTTCGGCTAAACAAAAAAGCCTGTAAATCGATGATTTACAGGCTTTTAGTCAATTTTTACATTGTTTTCTGCGGAATGGACGGGACTCGAACCCGCGACCCCATGCGTGACAGGCATGTATTCTAACCAGCTGAACTACCACTCCGTTTTTTTCGGTGTGCAAATATACGCAGCTTTTTGTATTACGCAAATGATTTTTCAAAAAAATCTGTTTTAAATTCTCTTTCCAAGTCCTTTTTGATCTTTAAAAGGCGACGTCGCATATCTAAAAAACATCATAAATAACTCAATATCAACTATCAATAAACACCATCTATCGTTAAAATCCCTGCTCATTTTTTTTGAAAAAAATATTTATTTCACTTCAAAGTCGAAATATTGGCTCCCAATTTCCCCATTACTGGTTATTCCCTGAATCAAACCTATATATTTTCCCTTTTCATCTGAGGTATAAAAAGACAACTGAACTTTTCCCGCTGCGGTTATATTAACATTAGGTTGCCAGTACAGCAAATTCCTAAAATCGGGTATCCGACTTTTAACTGCATCCTCTGTATCATAAATCGGCGAATAAAACTCTCTTTGCAACTGCAAGCCCTCATAATCAAGTATTACGGCGTGCGGATCTACTTCAACACCACCGAGGTCGCCTTTATAGGTGGTATAACTCAATATGCCTTCTTGTACAGAAGGGCCATAAAAATACCTGTCTCTTATCACTTCAAGCTTTCTTACTTTCAACGGATCAATAGCTATCACTTTGTCCATATTAAATACCGGCACATCATCCAGCATTACCAACGGATCGCCATTTAAAAACCCATTATCGTTCATCACTTTTATATGATATCTTTTTTGTGACCGTACCACGTTTACCTCCCTGATATATTCCCGCAGCACTTCTTCCATAGTTGTAAAGCGGGTGTAATTATCTAAAAGATAGGTTTTATAAGGCTTTCCGTAAAAGCCAGCACTATCAACTCCGGGATTATAAAATTGCTTTATTTTATTACTTGCATATATATTTTGTACCTGCATACCTAAGCTATGCACTTCTATTGCACTCTGCATACCTGGTGTTAAATTAAATTTAGCATTGGTATTTTTTGAGTACTGTTCCGAAAACGGGCTTAAAACATCTATACGAAAATTAGTATCGCGCTCTGAATTTGTTTGAACTATAATTTCACCTGCACCAAACAGTTGTTTGGTATTAAATACCAATCTTCCCAGAGAATCACTTTTAGAGGCGTACAGCTGTACTCTTTTACCCGGAACACTCAAATAGACCACCAAATTGTCAGCTGGCGCTCCAGTGACCCCATTTACCACTTTAGCTGATATCAGGTGATCGTCATACTCTGGAAGAAAATTAAATGCTGGCTTTGCGTTACTTAATATACTATTCCATTGAAATCTTCGCCATCCTTGCGAAAGCATCAGATTATCGATGGCTGCATCAGTTTCAGCATTAATATTTTTAAAATAATAATCAGGCGATTCAACATAGCCTCGCAAATCAGACTTCAGCCAGAGATAATTAACAATATCATCCCTGTCAGCATGTTGCAAAGAATCGATACGATAAACAGCTAATGATAAATTAGCCGGCAGATAAGTGCCAGAAACATTTTTTACCCCGATATTCAGCCCCACCCTCTTGCGTGGGGCATACTGAGACTGATCTGTTGCGGCTTCAATGAGTACCTGCTGCTTGGGCCTTTTAAAATAAAGCCGTTCGCATACCGGCTGCCTGGCACTATTAAAAATAGTAATGTGCGATACCCCTTCGCCCAGCTTGTCTTTATCAATAGTAAAGCCGGCCACACCGGCATTTAAATTGACATTAGCAACAACTTTAACTGTTTGTCTGGTATGGGCCAATAGGTATACTTCGTCTGAATTGATACCTGCACTCCTCACTGTAATTTCGAGCCGAGGGCCTCCGTCATCCTTCAGCTGCATTACATAACCCTGATTACTAATAGCTGGGAGGTCTTTCTTAACAGCAGTCCTCTTCCCAACTTTAATAACAGCTTTATAAACACCATTTGCCTCTGGTACGAACACAAAGCTCCCAATACCAAATTTTAATGGCTGAAACCGGACTACAGTATCGTTATGCTGGTCAACAATAGCACCATTATAAGTTGTAAGTCCCCGGCCATCAGGCGCAGTCACCTTGAATGCTACTTTACTTGCAATACCTCCTACTAAGTTTCCACCTTCCGGGAACAATTGAATATCATAAGTTGCAGTTTGCTCTTTGGCAGCTTGCTCTAAAGGCTTAAAAGTATTTATAATGGTTAGCTGCTTTTCAAAATAATAATCGGGGCTAAAGTTTTTCATCCAGTTGGTATAGGCCCTTAGTTTGTAATTCCCGCTAACTGCCGTTACCGGAATATACAGGGAGCCCGAACCTATGCCATTACTCATAGCTATTTTGGCTTGCATTATTGCACCCTGGTTATTGTCAAGTACATCTACATAAACCACTTTGCTCAGGTTAAGCGATTTGTGAAAACTGGCGTCAACACAATAAATTTTAAACCAGATAATTTCTCCGGTTAAATAAGCGCTTTTATCTGTATTTACAAATATCTTTTCCTGTAGTGTTAACTGCTGGTTCTGGACAAAACTGTTTTTAATTTGGCTTATTCCCTGTGCCGCACATATAGTTTGCAGTAGCAACAATATTAAAACTGGTGTAAATACATTTTTAATACATCCTTTAATTTTCTCCATAGTCAAAATACAGTTGTTTAATTTATTCGTAGCAGCAATACCATTTAACTATTTCTCTTTCCAAAACAAAGGTTGCATCACCCGGCCTCTTATGGTACAATCTGTACATCCTGCTGAAGTATAGAGGTAACCTTCTACTCTAAAATTTCCAAATGGGACTACCGGAATACCATTCCCTTTGATAATAAGATCTTCTACATCATTATGACCACTTTTAGGAGCACTATAATATGCGGTATCAAGTGGGCCGCAATCATAAGGGTATTTTGCAATCCAGTCCGTCGGCAATTGTGAATTATCAATAAATATTCTTTTTGACTGTATATCAGTAATACTTACATAACCGATAACAGGTTCGGCCGGATCATTTATATTATGAATATTTCCTTGTAACTGCGAAGGCTGGGCATCAAATATACTACCCAATTGTTCAGTGTTTTTCCGCATATTTTCCCAAAACTGGTAGCCTTCTTTGGTTAGCGCATATTGTTTTAATAATATAGTATACCTCAATTCCAGCTTTTCGGAAGTATTTGGAATTGTTGTTATTGGCCCCTGAGCTATTACATCCTGCACAAGTTTTTCTGATGAACCCAATATAATATTGCTTGACTTATCACCGGCAAAGCAGAAATATACAAGTTCATTTATGCGCCGCCCTCGCACTTCCTTAGTTACGGTATCAACTATATAACCTGATTGATACCGGGTATGAAATCTCCATGTTTCTGCGTAATCCCAGCGGTAGTAACGTGTATTATTGGTAGCGTTATGTGTACTTACATACAATTGAAGATTATTATTTTTCGGAAAAAAACCAATACTATCTATAGGTGGATTTTGCCTCACCTCTACATAATCTGAAGCATACTCTTTGCCTGTAGGATCTTTTAGATGAAGACGATATTTTTTTGAAATATCAAGATGCATAGGACCAATATCATATTTACCATTGCCTTCTGGCTTTAGCGTATAGCCATTCCCTTGTGCATCTTCAACAACTACACTAAAATTGCTTACAGCCTGCGTGCTTACATTTTCGGTCAATTTCACTGTTCTGCTCAGGTTGATCACGGTTGAATCATTCCCGCTGTTAATCACCCCTTCAACTACTAAATAATGATTATCACTACTTACCACAGGCGGGTTGTATGGCTTTTTACAGCCCCATACAATAGCCCCTATCACCAATAAACAGTATATATTTTTAATTTTCACCATCTTAAAATTAAATTGCCTGTATATATCATATCATACAGTTATTAAAACCTGATGTTATAGTTAATAAATGGTATTGGTTTAGCAAATATGGATAGCTTAAACCCGTTAATTACCCCACCTTGCTGCGTAAAATACGTTGAATACGCATTTTGCCTGCCAGTAAGGTTATAAATGCCTATAGTAAATGAGTTATGTGTTAACTGATGTACCTTATGGTTACCTTCAATATTCATTGAAAAATCAGACCTGAAATAATCTGGTATTCGATACTCATTTCTGTCTGAATAATAAATACGTTCCGAACCACCGTAATAATATTTGGCAATTGGCAAAGTTATAGGCCGGCCGGTACTATAAGTAACATTTAATGATATGCTAAACCTGTGCGAAAACCTGTAATTACCTATAAAATTAAAATCATGTGGTTTATCAAAGTTGGCTGGATAATAAGCCCCTCCATTAATTAATTCGCCGGCGTTTATGTCGTCCTGTTTCAAAAATGTACGTGAATAAGTATAGCTTATCCACCCATTGGCTTTACCTGTAGCTTTTTTAATCAGGAACTCAATTCCGTATGCTTTGCCATCGGTGCTTAGTACATCATTTTCAATGTGGTGATTGAGAATGAGGTTAGCACCACTCCGGTAATCAAGGTAATCCCTTAATCTTTTATAATACACTTCAACCGAAGTTTCGATGGTGTTTGATTTCAGGTTACGGTATATACCTAATGATACCTGATCGCCATATTGTGGTTTAATGTTAGGATCGCTAAGCTGCCAAACATCGGTTGGTGCAATGGCCGTGGTATTGGAAAGCAAGTGGATATACTGCCTTAATGTATTGTAGCCTGCTTTTAGGGATGTATTATCGCCCAGGTTATAGCGTGCAGATAGTCTGAACTCGGGCCCGGAATAGGTTTTGATCACCTTATTTTTTGTATAGCTTGTGCTATCAATAAGGTTAGCACTGGTTTTGGGCAGGCCCGGTGCATAATTATAAACCGTTTGCGGCCCCAGGTAGTTGTATAACGAATACCTGATACCTGCGCTTAACGACAGGTCGTCGGTAATGTCATATTTATCACCTACATAAGCGGCACTTTCCAGTGCTTGTTGTGCAGGTATTACATCAGGCATTACCAACGATTGTGTATTATTCGGCTGCAGGTTGCCTGGATGCAATTTGTAGTAAATAGAACTTGCACCAAAATTGATCGTGTTTTTACGGTTAAGATAATAGGTAAAATCGGCCTTTAGGTTTGTTTGGTTGATATCAAAATTAAGCCTGTAGGCATTTACAGCATTATCAAAACTTGCAATATCATATTGATAATGATCAATACCGGTTGTAATTACACTGAATAGCTTGTCGTTAAAGTTATGCTTCCATTTAATATTGATGTTTTTATTGCTGTAACTGTAGGCGGTATCACTGTTTAATTTAAACTTATCCTTACTCAGGTAACTTGTTATGTAAATATTATTTTTATCATCAATTTGATGGCTTATATCCAGATTAAAATCATAAAACGATGCCTGACTATGCTTGTACGCCTCGGGAAGCAGATTGAGTAACCAATCAGAGTAAGTAACACGTCCGCCAAATATAAAAGAGGTCTTATCCTTAATAATGGGCCCTTCTACATTGAGCCTGCTGGTCAATAAGCCTATACCGGCCGATCCGGTGAATTTCTTTTTGTTTCCCTCCCTATCGGTTATATCAAGCACCGATGATAAGCGCCCACCAAATTTTTCAGGTATACTGCTTTTGTATAGCTCAATATCTTTTACAATATCAGGGTTAAATGCCGAGAAAAATCCGAAAAAATGCGACGGGTTATAAATGGTAGCGTCATTCAGCAATATCAAATTTTGATCGGCCGAGCCGCCACGCACGTTAAATCCGGTCGATGCTTCACCCACTGTTTGTACCCCGGGCAACGTAAGTACCACACGCAATACATCGGCCTCGCCAAATACAGTGGGTACCTGTTTAATGCTTTTAATATCAAGGTGATTTACTCCTAATTGTACATTACGCACGTTGGCAACCTTTTCGGCCGATATTTTTACCTCCTTCAAACTCGTTACCTGCTCCTGCATATCAATATTTAACTTACCATCAGAGTACAATATAATTTGCCGGCGGGTATCGCGCATGCCAATACCACGAATACTTAAGATCTGCCTACCTTTGGGCAACGTAATAGTAAAATAGCCAAATTGATCTGTAGCTACACCCGTTTTGGTGTTGGTAACATAAATACTGGCTCCAACCACCGATTCGCCCGATTTACCTTCACGTACATAACCAGACAGTGTAGCTTTACCCGGCTCAACCGTATTTGTTTTTATCCCTATTTCGTAAAGTTTATTCTCAGTAGTAGCTTCAGGGACTTTTACCTCCTTTTCATCTGTAAAATTAGCAGTAGCAACATTCGTAACTATGTTAGGCGATGATTGATTAACTCCAGGTTTATTTCCAAAAAAATCAGCAGCCAACCTGGTTTGAATTTCGCGACCGCGGGTAAGGAATACCTGATGTCCGGATGTTATAGCATAACGAAAATTTGTGTTCTTAAAGGCCATTTCCAAAACAGCTTCAAGAGGTTTATTGCTTAGCTGAATGGTAACCTTAAGGCTATCAAACTGTAAAGGATTGTAATAAAAATGATAATCTGTTTTAGCTTCCAGTTCAGCAACTACCTGGCTAATGCCAGCCTGTTGAAAGTTTACGCTTATTAACGTCCCCGCATTTTGCTGGGCATAGTTCAGCTTACACAGCATCAAGAAACACAAACTCAAAAAGTAAAGTTTTTTCATTAGCAATTTTATTTTCCCGCTGTTTAATCCGTAAAAATGTATTGAGGTAGCTAATACAGCCCACTACCTTATTATATAGCGCAAACTGTTATTTTGATAACTCATCGTATCGGCTAACTATGGCAATCATAGCCTCTTCTGGTGTTTTTTTAAATTTGATCTTATTGGCTTTTATATACTGCAATAATTCTTTCTTCTTATCTTTTAAAACAGTCAATAGGGCATTTTGCCCGCCTACGCTATAATAATTGTTATCTTTTTTTAAATAAAAGCTAAGGGAGGTGGGCGTAAAGTAGGTTTCGAGCGTATTAGTTCCTGAAGTATTCTGAATAGATTTCGACCGTTTTACAAGCACTACAAGTTCCTTATTATAAACCAAGTCGTAAAAATCATCACGGATTACCGTGTTATTGTTTGCAGAGTCGGCTATAATATGAATGAAGTGATGATTTAGCAGATCAAAACTTTGTACCCGTTCATTAAGCAGCACATATCTTGAAAACTTATTGTACAAAAGCGCTACAAGAACATTCTTGTTAAGATCATACATCATGGGCACATCTTTATAAAATATACCATCATATGTAACTGTGCCTGGTACAAATTCAACCTTATCCAAAAAGTTAGCATTTCCTTTTATTATCGGGCTATAAACATCGTATTCAGGACCATTATACAAACGGGATTGCTGCCCGATAGCGGTATTATATACTTCTTTGATATGATTCAACACGATTTGCTGTGCAGCTGTGTCATGAAGTGATATTTGCCCCAGAACAGGTTTGCTCAGGAGTATGAAGAATATTACAATAAGATATAGGTTTATGATTTTTATCATTAAATGATTTATGAAATGGAATTTACATCTCTTTAACTGAAAATCAAATAATTAAAAAAATAATAGCTGTAAATTCATCCAAATGTATTAATGATGTTACAATTGTCAGGGTCACATAAACACTAAATATTGATATAGCTCTTGAATTTGAGCAATAACCTGGTATTGAAGACCTTCCCGATAGAAAGGATTTATCGCCTGCTTATTAATAAAAATATCAGTGCACACTAAACCCAGACAGCTACCATCAGTCTATCCATTATAATTTAATTTATAATAACTATTTTATGAAAGCTCTAAAAATAATAGCTGTTGCCTTAGTTGCAACATTTGCCTGCACTGCAGCAAATGCTCAAACACGTCACCGTCATCATCGTGTACACCATCGTCATCATCATATGGTACACCATCATCACAAAATGTAAAATAAAAAAGGCCCTTGACAAGGGCCTTTTTTATTTTCTATGCCATTAGCAAAACTGTTACAATTTACGTTTTACTTCTACATTTTCATAAGCTTCAACAATGTCACCTACTTCAATGTTATTAAAGTTTTGAATGTTTAATCCGCACTCATAACCTGTAGATACTTCTTTAACATCATCTTTGAAGCGTTTCAATGATGCCAGTTCACCAGTGTATATTACTACACCATCGCGTATTACACGTATTTTGCTGTTACGGTTAATTTTACCATCAAGCACCATACAACCTGCAATGGTACCAACTTTACTGATCTTAAAGGTTTCACGTATCTCAACGTTGGCAACAATTTTCTCTTCAAAGGTTGGTGCAAGCATACCTTCCATCGCGGCTTTGATCTCATTGATCGCATCGTAAATGATAGAGTATAACCTGATATCTATTTGCTCAGCTTCGGCCAATTTACGGGCACTTCCTGACGGACGAACCTGGAAACCTATAATGATCGCATCAGAAGCCGATGCCAGCAATACGTCAGATTCAGATATCTGACCAACCGCTTTAGATATGATGTTAACCTGTATCTGCTCTGTTGATAATTTAAGTAAGGAATCGGATAATGCTTCGATAGATCCATCCACGTCACCTTTAACAATAATGTTAAGTTCCTTAAAGTTACCAACTGCCAAACGACGGCCAATTTCATCAAGCGTGATGTGTTTCTGGGTGCGTAAACCTTGCTCACGTTGTAATTGTAAACGTTTGTTAGCAATTTCGCGTGCTTCCGGTTCGCTCTCCAAGGCGTTAAATTTATCACCCGCTGTAGGTGCGCCCTGCATACCTAACACTTGTACCGGTGTTGAAGGCCCTGCAGATTCAACTCTTTGACCGCGCTCATTAGTTAACGCCTTAACACGACCGCTGTAACAGCCTGCCAGTATCGGGTCGCCTACTTTTAACCTGCCTGCCTGTACCAATATGGTAGTTACTATACCACGGCCTTTATCTAAGGCTGCTTCAATAACAGTACCTACTGCACGTTTTTTAGGGTTAGCCTTTAACTCAAGCAATTCAGCTTCCAGTAATACTTTTTCTAAAAGCAAGTCAACATTTAAACCTGTTTTAGCTGATATTTCCTGGGTTTGATATTTACCGCCCCACTCTTCAACCAGAATATTCATGGCCGAAAGTTGCTCACGCACCTTATCAGCATTAGCTCCTGGCTTATCAATTTTGTTGAAGGCGAAAATAATAGGTGCTCCGGCAGCCTGCGCGTGGTTTATGGCCTCGCGGGTTTGCGGCATCACACTATCGTCAGCAGCAATTACTATAATTACAATATCTGTAACCTGCGCACCCCTTGCACGCATAGCGGTAAACGCTTCGTGACCAGGTGTATCCAGGAAGGTGATTTTACCTTTATCGCCCGGCAAAGTTACCTCATATGCACCAATGTGCTGGGTAATACCGCCGGCCTCGCCGCCTATTACGTTTGTTTTACGTATAAAGTCAAGCAATGATGTTTTACCGTGGTCAACGTGACCCATAATGGTTACGATTGGCGCACGAGGTATCAGATCGGCCGGATCATCAATCTGGTCAAGGTTAGCTTCTTCATCCTGCGGTTTTACAAACTCAATCTGGTAACCAAACTCATCGGCAACAATGCTCAGTGTTTCGGCATCAAGCCTTTGGTTAATAGATACGAACATCCCCAGGCTCATACAGGTAGATATGATCTGTGTTACAGATACATCCATCATTAGCGCCAATTCGTTTGCAGTTACAAACTCTGTAACTTTCAATACTTTTGACTGTAATTCCTGCTCCAGTGCCAGTTCTTCTGCCGAAGAGGCTACATCATCACGTTTTTGACGACGGAATTTGGCCCTTTGCGCAAATTTACCTGACTTACCGGCACCGCTTAAACGGGCCAGTGTTGCCTTGATCTGGTCTTGTATATCTTTTTCTGATGGCTCCTCTTTCGGAACATTGTTTTGAGGGGCATTCCTGTTCCTGAAATCAGGACGATTGCCGCCACCCTGGTTAGGGCCACCTGCGTTTGGATTGTTACCACGGTTCCTGAAATCAGGACGATTAGGATTAATGGTTCCACTGGCCGGTGGCTGGTTATGACCACCTCCCTGCTGTTGTGGATGGTGCTGATGATTGTTGCCACCGCCTTGTCCACCACCTTGCTGAGGATTTCCCTGATTATCTTTACGCTTTCTTTTACGTTTATGATCAGCATTATTGGCGTTTGATGAAGATGCTATCGGGTTACGCTTAGGAGCGTTAACCGGTAACTGTATCTTACCAATCACGTTAGGGCCGGTCAATCTTTCGGCCTTAGCCCTGATCACATCAGGCTCCTGGGTATTTTGCTCTTCTGCAACCGGCTCTGAGGCAGGTGCAGGTGCAACAACAGGAGCTGGTGCAGGGGTCGGTGCTTTTGGCTCTTCGGCTTTAGGTGCTTCAGCAACAACCGGTTTGGGTTCTTCAACCTTTGGTGTTTCCACTTTAGGCGTCTCTTCCACTTTAGGTGCTTGCGCAATTACCTCTTTGGGTGTTTCTGCCTTAGGCTCTGGTTTTGGCTCCGGCACCACTACTTCTGGCTGCTTAACAACTTCAACAGGTTTAACTTCTGCTGTTTTTTCAGCAGGCGCCTGCGGTTTTGCATTTAAATTATTAAGGTCAATTTTACCAACTACCTTAACACCTGGCAAAACGTCATTACGCTCTTCAGTCTTTTCTGGCGCTGAAGGCTCAACCGGTTTTGGTTTTTCTGCCTGTGGCGAAGCATATTGACCAGCATTTTTGATCAATATCTCTTCGTTCTCAAAATCTCTTGAGCGGCGGTTATCAACCGGTTTTTCCGGAAACGGAGCAGGTTCTTCTTTTCTGATCTTACCGATACTGATCTGCTTGGCTTCCTCCTTAATACTTTTGTCCACAGCAAACTCCTTCAACAATGCGGTATACATGTCGCCATCCAGCTTAGCCATAGGTTGCTTTTCAACTTTATAGCCTTTTGTAGCCAAAAAATCGACAATGGTACCCATACCAATGTTGAGTTCTTTTACTGCCTTAATTAATTTTATTGATTTGTCTTCTGACATTTATTAAATTTTCTCTGCTAATTATCGCAAAAATACGATTTTAATTTTGGTTATTATGCTTATTCAAACTCAGCATTCAATATTGATAGCACTTCTTTTATAGTTTCTTCTTCCAAATCTGTGCGTTTTACCAATTCTCCTACTGTTAAAGCAAGTACCGACTTAGCTGTATCTAAACCAATTCGTTTAAATTCATCGATGATCCAGCTATCAATTTCATCTGAAAACTCTTCGATATCCACATCTTCGTCATGCTCATCGGCTTCACGGTAAACATCAATTTCGTAGCCGGTTAACTTGCCTGCAAGTTTAATATTGTGACCACCACGACCAATAGCTAATGATACCTGATCGGGTTTTAAATATACTGCAGCGGTCTTTTTCTCATCATCAAGCTTAATTGAAGTGATTTTTGCCGGAGATAACGCACGCTGAATATATAACTGAATATTGTTGGTAAAGTTAATTACGTCAATATTTTCATTCTTCAATTCACGCACTATACCATGTATACGTGATCCTTTCATACCCACACAGGCACCTACCGGATCAATACGGTCATCATATGATTCAACGGCAACCTTTGCTCTTTCGCCTGGCTCACGCACAATTTTTTTGATAGTGATCAATCCGTCGAAAATTTCCGGTACTTCCAGCTCAAATAAACGTTGTAAAAACTCAGGAGCGGTACGTGATATGATAATTTTAGGGTTGCTGTTCAGCATATCTACCTTATATACAACCGCTTTTACGCTATCACCTTTTTTAAAGTAATCGGCTGGTATCTGCTCGGTTTTTGGAAGCAACAATTCGTTACCTTCATCGTCAAGTACCAAAGTTTCTTTTTTCCAAACCTGGTAAACCTCACCTGTAACAATTTCACCAACACGGTCTTTATATTTTTTAAATATCTCGTCTTTTTCCAGTTCCAAGATTTTTGAAACCAGTGTTTGGCGAGCTGCTAAAATAGCACGACGGCCAAAGCTTTCCAGCGTGATCTGCTCAATCTGCTCATCACCCACTTCCAGGTCGGCGTCAAAAAGCTTAGCTTCGGCCAGTTCTACTTCCAGGTCATCATCTTCGCTAAAGCCATCCTCAACCACCTGGCGTGTACGCCAAATTTCCAAGTCACCATTATCCGTATTAACAATTACGTCACAGTTTTCGTCGGTGCCAAACTTTTTCCTGATCATGCTTCTGAAAACGTCTTCCAGAACGCTCATCATGGTTGGGCGGTCAATGTTCTTGAAATCTTTAAATTCCTGAAAAGAATCAATTAAATTAATATTGCTCATTTTCTACTTGAATGATATTAAAACTTTTGTTTCTGTTATTTGATCAATCGGGATAACGCTTTCAACAGTTTCAGCTTTTTTTCCCTTTTCCTTTACTTTTTCCTGAATGATAACAGCATCTTCTGTTATAGCTGTCAGCACCCCTTCTCTTTTGGCCCCATCGGCCATTTTTATACCCAGGTTGCGCCCTACATTTTTGGCGTACTGCCTTGGTGATGACAGCGGAAAATCAATCCCGGGCGATGATACTTCCAGGTTATAAGCAGTTTCGATCACATTTTCCTCTTCCAGATGGAAGCCAACATGCCTGCTTACCTGTACACAATCATCAATCCCAACACCGTTATCACCGTCAATCAACACAATTAGTTTTCCGTTCGAGTGCATTTTAACATCTACTAAAAACAAATTGGGCTTATCGGCAATCTTTTCTTCAACCAGCTCTTTTACCCTTTTTTCAATATTCATTACCCTTCGATATTTTTGATTGATAATTTGATCGATAAAATAAAAGAGGGGACTAAATTGCCCCCTCTTTTATTTTATCAGGTGCAAATATACATAATTATATTTGATTTTCAAGCAATTCAGCGCAGTTTATTACTTAAATTCCAAATCAGAATACTGTAAACTTCCTGGTCTGTTACGCCCCGTAACAAAATCAGTAACCTTGGTACCGGCATCAAATTTATAATACCGTACAAAATACTTTTGATTGGTTATAAATGGAGTATCAGGTACAAAAATAACGGCGTTATCCTGAACATGGTATATTCCGGGCTGTACCGGCTGATAATTTTTTAAATCAGTATCGGCAGGCATACGGTAAACCGGTATCAGCGCCTGCCAGTTGCCTCCGGCAGAATCGCGTGCGATCTCTTGCACAATAGCTTTATCGAGTCCTGTAATCTTCACCGACTTCCTGCCGTTAACCACACTTACCTGAATTACGGGAGCCTGTGGGCTATTGATACAACCCGTAAGGAAAAAAAATAAAAATATCCAAATATAACAAGTCCGTTTCTTCAAGAGACGCTTGAATAGAGGCGAAGACTCACCCCGGCATCGCTTCGCTGGCCGACCCTCTCTTTGGCTGCGCCAGAAAGAGGGTAATAACTTTGGACGCTTGCAGTTCAATCCCTCCATCACTTTTTAAGCGTTTGCTCAAACAGTTTAAATATACGTTTGTACTCATCTGTCCAGCTGCTTGGTTGTTCAAAGCCGTGATCTTCTACCGGGTATGAGGCCAGTTCCCAGTTCTCCTTATGTAGCTCTATTAGTTTTTGGGTAAGTCTGATGATGTCCTGGTAATTCACATTCTGATCGATCATGCCGTGCAGCATCAGCAGGTTACCTTTTAAACCATTAGCAAAATATATAGGCGAGCTTTTACGATAAGCGTTTTCATCGGTAAAAGGTTCGTTCAAAATATTAGAGGTGTAGCCATGATTATAATGCGCCCAGTCAGTCACCGAACGAATAGCGCCGCCTGCGGTAAAAACATTGGGCTCTGTAAACATACCCATCAGCGTAATAAAACCACCATATGAACCGCCATATAAGCCAACATGTTTAGGGTTAACACCAAACTTTTCAACTAAATATTTTACGCCATCTACTTGGTCGGTAAGGTCTTTACCCCCCATGTGGCGGTAAATTCCGGTACGCCAGTCGCGGCCGTAGCCCGCGCTTGCAGTATAGTCAATATCCAATACGGTATAGCCATTATCGGCCAGCATATTGTTAAACATATACTCCCGGAAGTAATAGCTCCAGGAGTAGGTTACTTCCTGCAAGTATCCTGCGCCGTGTACAAAAATAACTGCCGGTTTTGCCGGATTTGCTTTTTTAGGCAGATACTGGCGCGCGTAAACATCATTGCCATAACGGTTTTTAAAGGTAATGATCTCGGGATCGCGCCACGGGTATGAGGTGAATTCAGGTGATACAGAATGAGTTACCTGCACTGCTTTTGCCCCGGGTTTATTCGCTTGAATATATAACTCCCAGGGCTTGTTGGAATAAGAGTAACGGATAGCCAGCCATTTTTCATCTGGCGATAAGGTTACCTCGTTACCCCCTTTCATGCCGGTTATTTTAACTGGGTTGCCCCCACTTACCTGGATACTGTAAAAATCAGTAACGCCCGGGTGATCTATATTTGCAGTAAAATAAAATGTTTTTTTATTATTGGATAGCTGCAAGGTTTGCACCTCCCATTTGCCGCTGGTCAGTTGTTTTTTCACGCCGCTCAGCACATCAACCAAATAAATGTGCGAATAGCCGCTGGCTTCGCTCTGAAAATAAAAATGTGTGTTATCAACAAAGCCGACATTACCTGCTTCGGAGTTTTCTATACCCGGACCACCTACCCAGGCTTCATCGCGCTGGCGGTCAAGCAGGGATAATTTACCGGTCACCGGGTCAAGGCGCATAATCCAGCGGTCTTTATTATCCTGTGAACTGATTACTACAACGGCGTTTTTGCTATCATCGCTCCAAAACGGGCCGGCAACCGTTACCTCTCTATCAGCATTCTGCTTTTTCTTTTCGGCCAGCTCATTGGGGTAATTTTTCAGATAATCAGGCAGATCCTTTATGCCGGGGATATCATTGGTTAAAACCGGATATACCGACTGGCGACGGGTATCAAAAATAAACATTCGTGAAGTTGAAGATGGCCTGCCAACTTTTGACCGGTTGGGGATATCTTCTGTAAATCCTGAAGCTGTTACATAGTTAGGTACAATGGCATCTTTTACACCGCTGGCCGGTTTAGTAAGCCGGTAGGTTATGTATTTACTATCGGGACTTATTTTAATTGCGTTTACCTTGTCGGTACCTGTAACCAGCTCTTTTAGCTTTTGAGGTGCTAAAGCAGCTGTTTTTGCTGAATCAAGCTTTTCCTCTTTAGTCTCTTTTTTAATAATATCAAAAAGCTCCAGCTGCTGCCTTTTAAGCCATTGTTCCTGATTGTTTAATGGTTCTTCACCATCTTTTTTTGCCGTGCGTACAAAGTTGGTCAGCTGTTTTAGTTGCCCGCTGTTGAGTTTAAGGGCGAACAGGTTGGCGCCTTGCTTAAATACAACCTCGGTACCATCGGCATTAAAAACCGGAGCAGTTTCAGGCTGCTCTGTATTGGTTAGCTGAATAGTACTACCTGTTTTGATATTGGCCAAAAACAGATCGCCATTTTTTTCATAAATTTTCAGTGTACGGCTTTTATTCCAATCGCCATCAGAAGCACTTAAGCTTCGCTGTTCGGCAATGTTTACCTTTTGTGGTTTGGCATTAACAGTCGAAATACTGTATAACTCTCCAGAACCACTTTGGTCAGCATTCCAGTTAAATAATATTTTTTTACTATCGTCGGTCCAGCGAATAGCTGATGGTGATAGCCCGATCCACTTAGGATCGCGCATGATCTTTTCGATGGTAAGTGTATCCAATTTTTGCGCAAAGACGCCGGTAGTATTAATGAGCAGAAGTATTATAAATAATTTTTTCATGAATTAATGAGATGCCTAATGGCAATAAAATGTTTGCAATTTAGCAGTTTCGGCAATCATTGCTATTTTTAGACATTTTATTGTTACAATATGGAACTTCACGGAACGGGCTTTATTTTAAGAGGATGGCTTGATGGCGACGAGGAATCACTGCAAAAACATGCCGATAACCCCAATGTATCTACTTATTTGTTAGACCGTTTTCCCTACCCTTATACCATGAACGATGCCGACAAATGGGTTACCTACATGCGGCATCAAAAAAAACAAACCAATTTTGCTATTGCCATTGATGACCACGTTTGCGGAGGCATAGCTATTGATCTAACGATTGATGCAAATAGTAAATGGGGCGAAATAGGCTACTGGCTTGGCGAACCTTACTGGGGCCGCGGTATTGTAACCGAAGCTGTTAAACTCCTAACCGATTACGCTTTTAAAAATTTAGATGTTATACGTATACAGGCAGGTGTATTTGGCCAAAATGCGGCATCAATGCGGGTATTGGAAAAAGCCGGATATATTAAAGAAGGTATTATGCGCAATGCTATTATTAAACACGGTAAAGTAATAGATAAACACATGTATGCCATACTGAAACCTGAATAATGGCCACTACCAACTAATTCACCATTCTGCCGGAAAGATCAACTGTGCGGGCAAAGGGATTTAAATATTTATTGGCCAAAACAGCAAACTCACGCCGGGTAACCGGACGGTTCATATCAAAATCAGATGTAAACTTGTATTGAGCTTTCCAGGCCTTTTGCATGCCTATTTGCAAGGTTTTAGGATCGGTCAGGGTAATTTCGCTGATGAACGACAGCAGGTTACCCTGGGTAAATTTATCGCCAGGCTTTTCTTTGTTGAACCATAAAAAAGCCCTCGTATAAATCTCTTTAAAAAAGGGTTCAACCTCAGCTGTGCTTACTACAGAATCGGGCATGAAAAGTAATTGGGCGCTATTCCCGTTTACTTTTGATACACCTTTTAGCAAACCGGTAGCACCAACCTGCTGCATCGATCTGAAATAAGGGTCGGCTTGTTTAATATCTGCAAAAGGCAATAAATAAGCTTTAAAATCAAGTAACTCGCCCTGTATAACACGTACGTTTAGTTTTTTTGTAGTGGTTTTAAAGAACGCGCAAAAGGCGGCCGTTGCCCCGGCTCCCTGCCCTACCGCCATTTGAACGGAAGGATACATACTACTGGCATTAACCAGATGCGATACAGACATGGCTTTTTCTGTAACCAGTAAATTATCCATATCCTTTAACACAATTGAACCCAGTGGAATGCTATAAGCCATAAAAGGTGGATAATTGGTTTTAGGTGCTGTACCCTCGCCATAATGCTGCCCAGGTGAGGCATCGCCAACAGCTATAGCTGTACGATACAGTTTAGCCGGGCGGTCGTAAGGTTTGTAAACATCATCAAGCGTCATCCGCAATACTCCCTTTGTACGGGCAGCTTCGCGGATGTATGGGATAAAAGGCAAATGATCAGGTGTTGGAAACTCATCGTCCAAACCCAGGTTTTTAAAACCCAGTTCTGTTTGCAAATAATAAATAAGGCCAAGGGTATGCAAACGTGCCTTAGCATAAAATGCATCCCGATTGGCGAGTTTAAGATCTTCAACCGTGGTTGGATACTGGTTACCACACCCCGCCCATTTGATCATGAATTTATCATTAGGGAGCCTGCCGTCATCAAGCATCTTAGTGATATTTTTACCTTTCAAACAGGCATATTCATTCGCGTCATAACCTTGTGGTTTGATAATCGTCTTATCAGCTTTTTTGCCAAAATCTTTTACAAGGGCTATCCAGGTAATATCCTGTATACGTGGTAAAGCCGATGGAGGGGCCAGCTCCTCGCCGGTATCCTGAGCACTATCAAAACCTGAAACAAACGCTTCACCTGCCTTAGCGGCTACATCGCCGGTTTCGGTTGCGTCAATAACTACTTTGGCTTTTATGGTGGTATTTTTATGGTCAAGGGTAATAGTAACCTGCCAGCCTGTACCATCTTTTTCAATAGCCGTCCAAGGAGTATTAAGTTTTACAGTCAAATTTTTTACGGTATCGGTTATTTTTTTCAGGATGGCCGCCCCGGTATATGGCTCAAAACGCAGGGTAGCGTTTATGGTAGTATCATACCCCAGCCTGTTCTTATAAAAATCTCTTACATGCCTGCGAAATTCGCCCCAGATACCCGATGGCAAATTCCTGTTACCCTCTACCACGCACATCCCCGCTGCGGTCATGCTGCCACCTAGCCAAGGGCCTGGTTCAACCAACATGGTCTTTAATTTACTGCGTGCGCCTTGTATAGCCGCCGCTGTTCCAGCAGCTCCGCCACCAATTACCAAAATCTCTGTTTTAATAGTTTGGGCATAAGTAAATGAGGTATTTAAAAGAAACAGCAGTAAAAATATCTTCTTAATCATCGGTTTAAGCAAATAGGTACTAACCGCTAAATTATAGCAAAGCTTGCGGTAGTTTTAAATTATCCCTAAATTAATTTTTTTTTAACTATGACAGACGAACAGATGAAATTCCCGATAGGGAAATTTGCCCCGCCGGCATCCTATACTAATGAAGATATTCGTAAATGGATAGATGACCTTAAAACCTTACCGGGCAAAGTAAGGCATGCTATAACAGGTTTAAATTATCAAGAGCTGGATACGCCATACCGTACCGGAGGCTGGTCGTTAAGGCAGGTAATACATCACCTGGCCGATAGCCATATGAACTCTATTACCCGGTTTAAACTGGCATTAACTGAAAATAACCCCACTATAAAACCATATGAAGAAGCTGATTGGGCCTTACTACCCGATTACCGTTTGCCTGTAGAACCCTCACTAAAAATGCTGGAAGGCATACATCAGCGCTTTGTGGCCTTGCTGGAAAGCTTTACCGAAAATGAATGGGCCCGGACATTTGTTCATCCCGAATCGGGTGATACGATCTCACTTGTCAGAGCTTTAGCTATGTATTCATGGCATGGCAGGCACCATCTGGCCCATATTACAGAAACGATTAAGAAATTTGCTGTGAAAGCATAGGTGAAAGGGTAAAGGGCAAAGACGAAAGGATAAAGTGAATCATAATTCTTGATGAATGCTCAGCAAACCTTTTGCCTTTGACCTTTCACCTGACACTCAACTTGCCGCTGGGAAACTCAGGTAAAATGATGTGCCGCTGCCGATGGTTGTTTCGAACCAGATTTTACCATTGGCATTTTCAATAGAGTTTTTAACAAACGCAAGCCCTAAACCCGTTCCGGAACTTTTGGTAGTAAAGTTAGGCTCAAATATTTTTTCGCGCATGTTTTCGGGTATGCCGTTACCATTATCTTTTATGGTAAGCAAGACATTTTTACTGGTTATCAGATAGTTAATTTCAATTATTCCCTGCCTGTCAGGCGGGGTAGCCTCAATAGCGTTTTTAAGCAGATTGTTAAAACAGCGTAAAAGCTGGTCGCGGTCGGCACTGATAATAAATGAGGTTTCAGGTGCCTGATAAGCTATATGGATATTATCCATTTGCTTAAATATCGTAACCGCCTGCCCCAGCATCTCAAAAACATTGATCTGTTCTATCCGGGTATCAGGCATCTTGGCAAAAGCCGAAAACTCGGACGCTATTGACGACAGGCTCTCGATCTGCTCTACGAATGATTTGCTGAAACGCTCAAACTTCTGATCAAACTTCGGGTCTTTATCCTTCCATGATTTATCCAACAGCTGCAAGCCCAACTTTAAAGGAGTTAAAGGATTTTTGATTTCATGGGCAACCTGCTTGGCCATTTCGCGCCAGGCACTTTCACGTTCTGATTGTGCCAGTCTGTGCGCGCTATGCTCCAGCGCCGATATCATTTTATTATACTCCTTTATCAATGCACCAATCTCATCATTACGCGCCCATTTAATATGCTCGTTCTTTTTACCGTAGATGGTTTTACTCAGGCTTTCCTGGATAAAATTCAGCGGAGCCGTAATTTGCCGGGCTATAATAATGGCAAAAAGACCGATAGCGATAAACACAATGGCATAAACATTGATCATCACATTTAATAATCCGCTGATACGTTCTTTGTAATCCGCCTCGTTTGAAAAATAAGGCAACTGGATGTAGGCTATAATTTTATTTGAACTGATGATAGGTGCATAAGCTGCTTTATAACTCAATCCGCCAATTTTTTCCTCATTCACAAACTCCGATTTTTGCAGCTTGCTCAAATAAATAAAAGCACGGGCATTCATTCTTTTAGCCGTTAAGCCGTATTCATAAATTTTGGGCTGGGTGGTTACCAAGGGCACACCATTGGTATCAAACAAGGTTAAATCTGTTGAATAGTTATTGGCCAGTTCATTAAAGCTTACCTGGCTTTCTTCGTTCACATTATAGATGTATTTATTAAAAGCACCGGTTTCAAAGGCTGTAACAATACGGGTAATTTTATCACGTATCATTTTATCCTGTTGGGCATGGTACTGGGTACTGATAGATACAAAGGTGATAAAACCTACCATAAGCAACGTTATCATTACTGCGAATATCATGGAGAACTGTATACGCGTACGGTATAATATCCTGTCAAAGTTTATCTTGAAGTACCATTTTATTTCATGATCGCTAATGTTCAATATCCGCATGCGTACCCATACCCACCTGATAACTACTATAGTGCCGCTAAACAACAGCAACAGTACAAAAAAGAATGTAAGTGATGTAACGCTGCTGTATAAAGGATTTTCTTCCTTACTTACAATGATTAAATTACGGTTACTGGGTTTATATATCAGGTGACTGTAATTGGTAAAGCTTTCATACCATTCGCCATTGTTGTTGCTGGTGGTTTTGAGCTGATACTTTTTAATGCTGCCTGTAAATTCTGTATTGTTAAGGGTATATACGTAGTTACCCTTTTGGCTCAGCAATTTATTATCTATATAAAACGCGTAGGAGTAATCTTTAAATTCATCTTCAGATTTGATATGTCCATCTACCAGCAACTCCGGAAACGAACCTGATGGCTGCAAAGGTTTTGACTTTAACTCAATTACCAAAGTACCTAACTGCCGGCCGCCATGCACTACAGGTAATATGGCAAAGTAATTCTGAAACCCAAACGATTCATTTTCCCGATAAAAATAATCAGACACCTTGAATGAGCTGTACAGTACCAGATCTTTAAATACATTTAACGAGTAATTATCATCGGCGATGGGCTGATCCTGCTCATTGTACTCGTGTACCTTAAACTCATACTTGGATAGATAGCCATCAAAATATAGTTTCTGAAAACGGGTCCTGAGAAAATCAGCGTTATGTAGCGCGGTATTGTTAAAGTAGCCAATAATGGCAGAATCGGCGATTATCTGACCTTCTATTTTTTTGAAGATATAATCAGCTGTGGCATCATCCGGAATTTCGAGTTTTTGGATCAGTGCCTCTCGGGTTTCCTGCTCTTTAATATTTTCAAAATGATTAAGCTTAATAGCCGAAATGAGCGAACATATTAATACAATTCCCAGAAACGTTGCTGAATTAAGTCTCCCGTTGTGATATATAAAACCGTAGCCTCTTATAATAATGAGTATGAACAGTAAAATATAAAACGAAGTATATTCCTGGTATAATGCAAAAACAACTGTTGTTAAAACCACACCCAATACCAGCATAAACAACTGATGAGTTCGGGGTATTACTAACTTGAAGCAAATGAACAGGGCAATTTCATTAATGATATAAAATATCAGGAAGCTAAAGCATAACATTAATACCCCAACCAGGCTAAAGCCCGAAAGGCTAAGTACATTGTTAACGTTAAAACCTATTTTTGAATTAATAACCAATCCATAAAATAAGTTAAGCAACAGTGTAGAAGAACCTATAAGTACAACTATACAAGCTGTAGTGATCAGGTAACTTGCAGCCCTGCCAGGCACCGCGACAAACAGCCGGTGCCTTTGCTGATACAGGTAGCTAACAAACCATAGTATATACAGAATATTAATACAAAAATCGCCCAGGGAGGGATAAATGATACTTGAGGCGTAGTATACCGGATTGAATAAAGCAAGCGTGTAAGTAAAATCAAACAGGTTGCTACGCAAGCTAAAATATCTGAACAATATTATAAATACGGCCAACAACGCAACTGATAACATCGCGTAGCCTTTTAAGGCTATATAACTGCAAACTTTATGCATCAAAACGCATAAAACTATAATAGTTAATATCCAGAATATGAGCTCATAGTATACAAAAGCGTAATTAACACTTTGAGGTTTAAGCTTTATTGAAAATAAATATTCGTTGCTGCTGGTATGTACCTCGTAGATATTGTTATCAGAAAAATCGGCAATATCAATATTGTCATCTTTAACAAGATCTTTATCAAAAACATTGCGGAGGTACTGATTTTCAAAGGCGTAGCTGGTTTTTACCGGAATAAAAAAGATGATAGAGAAATCGCCTTTGGTTTTTTTTATGGTTTCGAAATAACCATTAGGTTGTTTTATAAAGGAATAGCCCTCCTTTATGGCCGATAAATTTTCTGGCAAAACTTTTATTCCACTCCAAAATGCCAACCGGTTATTATGAAGTGTTACAAATAAAATGCGGTTTTTAACGGTAACCTCGCTAATATTATTAAGCGCATCCTGCTCATTAGCCGGCAGGTATTTTAGCAGCCTGAATTTTAGCTTATCATTGATCAGCTCATTTACATAAGCTTCCTTTTTATGCAGATTATCTTCGAGTGTTAGGCCAGATTTGACCAGGTTATTTACCGGTGAATAAGTTTTTTGAACAATAATAGCCGTTAATAATAAGCCTATTCCTATAACGGTCAGCAACAAGCGTATTTTCCCGGAGTAAGTCAAATTTCCTTATATAAATAAACCTCAAGTAAATGATACAGGCACTTTGCAGTGCCTGTATTTTAATTATTATTGTTCTAAAACCGCGCTGTTTATGGCTACTGCCGCGTCTACCTTTTTTACAAGGCCTTGCAGTACCTTACCTGGCCCTACTTCTGTAAAAGAGGTAGCACCATCTTCAAGCATATGTTTTACAGTTTGCGTCCACCTTACAGGGCCCGTAAGCTGAGCAACTAAGTTTTTCTTGATCAGTTCCGGATCGGTATATGGTTTAGCATCGATATTTTGATATATAGGGCAAACCGGCTGGTTAATTGTTGTAGCAACAATGGCTGTTTCCAGTTCAACTCTGGCCGATTCCATTAATGGAGAATGGAAAGCGCCGCCTACTTTTAGTTTCAAGGCTCTCTTGGCACCTGCCGCTAACAATTTCTCGCAGGCTTCATCAATTCCGGCAATGCTGCCTGAAATTACCAGCTGGCCCGGGCAGTTATAATTCGCGGTTACTACAACCTCGGTAATCTGCTGGCAAACATCCTCAACGGTAAAATCATCAAGGCCTAAAATAGCAGCCATTGTGGATGGTTGCAATTCACAAGCCTTTTGCATGGCATTGGCACGCGCCGCTACTAAACGCAAGCCATCTTCAAATGATAAAGCACCTGCAGCTACCAATGCCGAAAATTCGCCCAGTGAGTGGCCAGCTACCATTTCGGGTTTAAAATCATCGCCTAAAACAGCGGCTAAAATAACCGAATGTAAAAATATAGCAGGCTGGGTAACGTTGGTTTGCACAAGATCATCAGCTGTACCATCAAACATGACATCGGTAATACGGAAACCCAATATTTCATTGGCTTCTTCAAATAATTCACGAGCCTTTTCTGATTGTTCGTACAGATCTTTACCCATACCCGGAAACTGAGCACCCTGCCCAGGAAAAATGTATGCTTTCATTAGCCACCTAACCCCCTAAAGGGGAAATTGTTGTAAAATATTTATAATTTATGTTTATTAATAGCTTTTGTTACCTTTTAAAGGGATTAGCTCAGCTTTGCAGATATTAAATTTAAAAACTCAGTACGGGTTTTCTCTTTCAAAAACTCACCGGTAAACGCAGATGTAGTAGTTACAGAATTTTGTTTTTGTACACCACGCATACTCATACACAAGTGCCGGCACTCAATAACTACACCTACGCCTATGGGATTAAGGGTATCCTGAATACAATCCCGGATCTCGTTGGTCAGGCGTTCCTGTACCTGTAAACGACGGGCAAACACATCAACTATACGGGGTATTTTACTTAAGCCCACTACATATCCATTAGGGATATAAGCTATATGCGCCTTACCAAAAAAAGGCAGCATATGATGCTCGCACATGGAGTAAACCTCAATATCCTTAACAATTACCATTTGGCTATACTCCTCTTTAAACATAGCCGATTGCATGATGGCTTTTGCATCAAGGTCATAACCATGTGTAAGGTATAACATGGCTTTAGCCATGCGTTCGGGTGTTTTTAATAAACCTTCGCGTTCTGGGTCTTCACCAATTTGTTTTAAAACATCATGATAATGAGTAGAAAGGTTGTGGATCAGTGTTGGGTTATACCTGTCAACCTTGGTGTATCCGCCGCCAATGTCATCATCATCGTCATCATCCCGTCCCGGAATGTTATTGTTGTTGTTGCTGTTCATCTCTTCAGGTTATCCGCCAAAGTACTCGGCAGAATTATTTTCGGTTTCGTATAGTTTAACCGAATGTAAAAAAACGCCCTCATACGCTTCAATTGGCGCTTTAAGCTGGTTAAATATCTCAATGCACAATAGTTCTGTCGAAGCCATTTTACCTGCCATAAATTCAACATCCTTATTGATATTTTTATGGTCAAGCTTTTCAATAACATACTCATTGATAATTATCTTCAGCTCTTTCAGATCCATCAGGTAACCTGTTGCATGCGTAACTTCGCCTTTAACCGTTACAAACAGGTTATAATTGTGCCCATGCCAATTGGGGTTGGCGCATTTGCCAAATACCTCATTGTTTTTTTCAGCGCTCCATTCCTCACGGTACATCCGGTGAGCGGCATTAAAATGTTCTTTGCGCGTAATATGTATCATCATAATAATCGTAGGTGCAAATATACAAAACAAAAATAGCTGAGTTGTTTTATCTTAGCCGTCAAAAAAAAGCAATATGCTGATATTGATTGTTGCCGCCACAGCCTTTGAGGTTGATCCTTTGGCAAATAGCCTTGGCCACAAGCTTGATATATTGATAACTGGAGCAGGTATGGTACCTACGGCTTTTGCTTTAGGCCGTCAGTTTAGTATGCACAAATATGACCTTGTAATTAACCTGGGCATAGCCGGCAGCTTTGACAAAAGCATCCACCCGGGCTATGTTGTGGAAATAACAGAAGATACTTTTTCTGAGACCGGTGCCGAGGACGACCAGGAATTTATCCCTATCAGCAAACTTGGTTTTGGCGAAAACACTTTTAAACCAACCACAACGCTTGAAAACGTTTGTAATTCCCTTTACCTAACCAGGGCCAACGCTATCACGGTAAACACCGTTCACGGCAACGAGGAATCCATCAAAAAAATACATTCTCGTTTAAACCCTCAGATCGAAAGCATGGAGGGTGCCGCCTTCTTCTATGCCTGCCGCCAATTCAACTTACCCTGCCTGCAGATCAGGGCAGTGTCAAATTATGTAGAAAAACGCAATCGCGATAACTGGGACATACAACTGGCCATTAAAAATCTGAATAACTTTGCCATCGAGCTGATAAACCGGATCAGTAATAATTAGGAACAAGGATGAAAAGAGCAAGGAATAAAGAAAAAATCCTTGATCCTTAATCCAAACATCATTGATCCAATAAAAAATATCTACTATGAAACTAACCCTCGGCTTTTCGCCCTGCCCTAATGATACTTTTATTTTCGACGCGCTCATACATCATAAAATTGACACCGAAGGCTTGGAGTTTGAGGTTTATTATGATGATGTCGAAACCCTTAACCAAAAAGCTTTTCGCGGCGAACTGGATGTTACCAAACTCAGCTATCACGCTTTTGCCTACGTAGCTGATAAATACGTGCTGCTTGACGCTGGCAGCGCCCTGGGTTATGGTGTTGGGCCAATGCTGATATGCAAAGGCGATGAAAATGAACTTCGTGAGCAATTGAGCTCCAGCAACCCTGAACTCCGCATTGGCATTCCTGGAAAATATACTACTGCAAATTTTTTATTGGGCTATGCTTTTCCGAATGCTACCAATAAAACAGAATTAGTGTTTTCTGATATTGAAAACGCCGTGTTAGAAGGCCGGGTTGATGTTGGCCTCATTATTCATGAAAACCGTTTCACCTATCAGGACAAAGATTTGAAAAAAATACTTGACCTGGGCGATTACTGGGAAAAACAAACCGGCTGCGCCATACCGCTGGGCGGCATTGTGGCTAACCGTAACTTACCTACAGATGTTCAGCATAAATTAAACAGGGTGCTGCGCAAATCTGTTGAGTTTGCCTTTGCCAATCCAAAATCGGGCTTAGAGTTTATCCGCTCGCACGCGCAGGAAATGAGCGAAGAGGTAATGTACAAGCACATTGAACTTTATGTAAACAAATATTCGGTTGATCTGGGCGAGGAAGGACGCAAAGCGATAACGCTGCTTTTTGATACCGCTTTAAAAAACAACACCATTCCGGCTATACAAGAGGAATTGTTTTTAAGTTAAAATAAAAAAGACGCATATAATGCATCTCTATGGTGTTTTTTAGGAAGGGCGCATATGATATGCGCCCTTTTTCATATGTTAATATAATAACTTATCGTAAGGATATCTATCAACATGAATAGTTTTTACCTCGTTGTAAAGTAAACTTCTAAACTCATCGAGGTTTTCCTTTTTAGTGGCAGATATAAATATGGCCGGGCTGTTGTTTTTAGCCATCCAGCTATGTTTAAAGTCATCTAAAGTAAGCGGTTCGGGATGTTGTTCAACCTGATGTTCCTCGGGTTTAAAGGCATCTATCTTGTTAAAAACAGTAATTATCCTTTTATCAATGGCACCAATATCTTTCAGGGTTTCATTAACAGTAAGTATCTGATCTTCAAAATTAGGGTGCGAAATATCAACCACGTGAATCAATATATCAGCCTCGCGCACTTCATCCAAGGTAGATTTAAAGCACTCCACCAAATGATGTGGAAGCTTGCGGATAAACCCAACCGTATCTGACAGCAGAAAAGGTAAATTTTCAATCACTACCTTTCTCACCGTTGTATCAAGCGTGGCAAACAATTTATTCTCGGCAAACACTTCCGATTTGGAGATCATGTTCATGATAGTTGATTTACCTACGTTGGTATAACCAACCAACGCGGTGCGCACCATCTGGCTGCGGTTTTTCCGCTGGGTTTCGTTTTGCCTGTCAATATGCCTTAATCTTTCTTTTAGCAAGGCTATTTTATTCAGGATCAAACGCCTGTCCGTCTCAATTTGCGATTCACCCGGACCACGCATACCAATACCACCTTTCTGGCGCTCTAAGTGCGTCCATAAACGGGTAAGGCGGGGTAGTAAATATTGTAACTGGGCCAGCTCAACCTGAGTTTTAGCTTGCGCGGTTTGGGCCCGGTTAGCAAAAATATCCAGTATCAGGTTATTACGATCAAGCACCTTTACCTGTAATTCGTTTTCAATATTACGCAGTTGCGATGGTGAAAGTCCGTCGTCAAAAACTACGATATCAATTTCTTCTTCAATTATAAAGGCTTTAATATCTTCCAGCTTTCCCGAGCCCACAAAAGTTGCCCTATCCGGCCGCTGTAGCTTTTGGGTAAAGCTTTTTACGGTAATACCACCGGCTGTGGCAACCAAAAACTCCAACTCCTCCAGGTATTCCTTCTCCTGCTCTTCTGTTTCGTTGGCGGTTATTACCCCAACCAGAACAGCTTTTTCCTGCTTCACAGCAGTATCATAAAATTTTTGTTTCATTAATTACTTATTATCAATCTGAATGCCAGTTTGATATATGGCATACAATTATGCACCGGCATATTTATTAATGCCAAAATTACATAAAAGCAATCTTATATTTCTATATGTATACAAGGCTTTCAAATGATGTCAGGTTGCTTATGAAATAATATTTTTTCGCCAAAAGCCCTTTAATACAATTAAGCATTCATATTGTTTTAATTATTTTTTATTTTTTACTTCCTTATAGTACATTTACTACCAATTTAAACTTTTTAATATTAAACCTCATCACATGAATAAAACTTTTACTCTATTCTTTTTAGGGTGTTTAGCATTGAGTGCTAACGCTCAAACCACTCCTTCAATACCAGTTGCACAAGCTTTCGGAAAAGTTGATCAAAGCGATCTTGAGCTTAAAGCCTGCGAATTTGAAAAGGATGCTAATGCCGAAATTCTTTTTGACAAGGCCGGTGTTTATTTTGATACCAATTATAACATTGTAACAGACAGACATAAGCGCATCAAAATTTTCAATGACAATGGCAAATCAGAAGCCAACATTCGTATTGAATACTACAGTGCAAACCGGGCCGAATACATAACCGGCCTGCAGGCAGAAACCATAAATACTACTGACGGTAAACCGGAAATTATTAAAGTAGATAAAAAGCAGATATTTACCGAAGTGGTTGATAAATACCGCTCGGCCGTTGTGTTTTCATTTCCTAATGTAAAACCAGGCTCAATTATTGAATTTAAATACCATTTAACCGCAGCATCTATAGGCGATTTCCCTGACTGGTATTTTCAAAGCCACCTACCCACTCGATATAGCGAATTAGGTACTAATATACCTGATGTTTTATATTACAAAAGACTGGAAAGTTTGCACTATCCATACGTTATCGATAAAACAAATTCGTCAAATATGCATATCCAGGCGCTGGCTAACATTCCGTCGCTACGTGACGAACCTTTTATGGGAGCCCGTAATGATAACTCCGAACGTATATTATTTCAGCTGTTAAGCATAAAACCAACACAGGGTATGGTACAAACTTTTTCTGATACCTGGACGAAAGTTGGCCAAAACTGGGCCGACGATGAGGATTTTGGCGGTCAGATAAATCGTAAATTAAATGGCGAAGAAGCAATTATCAGCAAGGCAAAAAGCTTAAAAACTGATGAGGATAAAATCGCTTATTTATTTAATACCGTTAAAAACACGCTGAAGTGGGACGAGACATACGCTCGTTATGCTAATGAGGGAACAGTGAAAGTATGGGATAAAAAGATAGGCAACTCGGCCGAAATTAACCTTATTCTTACTCACCTATTAAAAAAATCAGGTGTAAAAGCATATCCAATGCTGGTAAGCACGCGCAATCATGGCCGTATCAATCCCGCTTATCCAAATTCATACCAGTTTAACAGCGCGGTGGCTTACATCCCGGTTGATAGCAATAAATACTATGTGCTTGATGCTTCTAACAAATACAATATTTACAACCAGATCCCTAACAACTTTTTAAACTCGTTTGGCCTATCTGTAAACAAGGATGATAAGGTTTATGACCTTAAGTTTTTAGATGACAAAGACCCGGTAAGGCAGGTAGTACTCATCAATGCTGAAATAAAGCCTGATGGAAAAATGAGCGGATCTGCAGATATCAGCAGCTTTAGCTACAACCGCATTAACTACATCAAAAAATACAAAACCGACGGCGAAAAAAAATACATCGACTATATAAGGGATGATAATAACAATATGAAAATAGCATCGGTTACATTTGAAAACATGGAGGTTGACACCTTACCGCTCAGGCAAAAGATGGATTTCAACCTTGACCTCACAGGCTCGGATGATAACTATATCTATTTTAACTCCAACCTGTTTACAGACCTTAAAACCAATCCGTTTTTAAATGAGACCCGTGTAACTGATATTGATTTTGGATATCAGGATAATTATTCCATTACAGGCGTATTTAAACTGCCCGCCGGTTATAAAGTTGATGCCCTACCCAAAAGCATCAGTATGATGATACCCGACAAAAGTGTTGTTTTCAGGCGAATGGTGGCCGAACAGGATGGCTCACTTATGATACGTTTAAATGTTGATTTTAAAAAGTCAATGTATTTTAAAGAGAACTATCCCGAGTTCCATGAATTTTGTAAAAAGATGTATGAAATGCTTAACGAGCAAATAGTACTTAAAAAATCATAGTATCATATGTTTACTAAAAACTATAAAAGGCCGTTATTGATGATAGTGGCCTTATGTACCTTTTATAGCCATAGCTATAGCCAGGACAAAAACATCCCTAAAGATCTATACTTAGCGGCAACTATACCTGATTCATTGAAACAGGATGCAAATGTGGTGATCCGATATGAGGCGCACGAAACTATCATCAAAGAAGCAGGTAAGCAAACAACAAAAGAACATAGCATTGTAACTATACTTAATGACAAGGGAGATAATGATGCCATACTTGAAATAGCCTATAACCGCAAGTATGATACCTATAGCAATATTGAACTAAATATTTATAACGCCGAAGGCTTACTTATTAAAAAGTACCGCAAAAGCGATATGTATGACGGCTCTGCCGCTAACGATGAAACTATGGTAACAGATGATCGTTACCTGGCCATTAAACACGCTATTGCCAATTATCCAACCACCGTTGAAATTATTTACGAAGAAAACGAGAGCAGTTTTATAGGCCTTAGCAGCTGGTACGTGCAGGATAAAATGGAGCAGGCTGTGCAAAATGAATATTGCAAAATTTCTGTAAATCCATCAGTTGGTTTCAGATATAAAGCCAGCAATACCAATATTAAACCTGAAAAAGGCACTTCAGATGGACTTGACACTTATACCTGGACGGTTAAAAACCTGAAAGCCATCAAAAAAGAAGAAAACGTAATGGCTTGGAATATTCAAAAAAAAATATCCTTCGCAACCAACCTTTTTAACTGTTACGGCTATCCAGGTGATTTCAACAATTGGCAATCTTTTGGTAACTGGATAAAATCATTAAATGATGATGTTTGTACGCTGAGCCCGGAGCGCATAGCCGAAGTAAAAAAAATGACCGATACCATTAAGGCCGATAAAGACAAGGCGCGCGTTTTATATGAATACATGCAAAAAAGCATGCGCTATGTAGGTATACAGTTAGGTATTGGTGGTTATAAGCCTTTTCCGGCAACTTTTGTTGATCAAAAAAAATATGGTGATTGTAAAGCATTGTCAAATTACATGCGAGCATTACTAAGCGCAGTTAATATACCTTCAAACTATGCCATTATCAGGGCTGGTTATAACGCGGAGCCTGCAGATTTTGCTTTCCCCAGCAACACTTTTAACCATGCCATATTATGTATTCCTTTTAAAAATGACACCACCTGGCTCGAATGTACAAGTAACACTACAGCCTTTGGCAAACTCGGCCCCTTTACCGAAAATCGCAATGCTTTATTAATAACAGACGAGGGCGGTAAATTAGTTAATACGCCTAAAAGTACTTTTGCCGACAATCAATTCAATAGTTATGTTCACCTTGTGCTTGATGCTGACGGGGGTGCAAAAGCACAAATTAAAATTTCAAGCAACGGCGAGTACAGAAGTATGTTTGTTGACAGGCTACCTTATTATAAAGTTGATGAGCAAAAGGAAATGCTTATTAAAGAGCTCCGTATAAAACAGCCTTCTGTTTTTGAGTATGTACCGGAAACTGATAAAGATGGATTTAAAGAAGTCACTATCAATATGGAATATGATAAGTATTGTGATATAGCTACAGGCGATAAGCAATTTTATAAACCACAGCCGTTTATGCTTTGGTCGGCCACTTTACCTGCCGAAGAAAAGCGGAGATCAAACTATTATTTTAACTCGCCCATGCTCAAAACCTGCACAACCACTATTGACCTACCTGCGGGTTTTGAAATAGAAACATTACCAACAGACCAGAACCTTAAATTTACTTATGGCACTTATGAGGTAAAATACAAGTATGATGCTACTAAAAATCAGGTAGTAAGTACCGCCAGATTTAACCTAACTAACCAGGTTATTCCTGCAGCAAAATACAACGAAATGCAGGTTTATCTGGACGCTGTTGCCAAAGCGCAAAATAAAAAACTCGTGATTCATCGCAAAGCGTAAATTTGCGCCTGATGATATTCAGGCTCGATGAAAGATTACTATTTCCTGAGCCCGATCTGGCAGAACCAGACGGGCTTTTAGCTGTAGGCGGCGATCTATCGACCCAACGATTACTACTGGCCTACCAAAACGGCATCTTCCCCTGGTATAGTGACGATTCACCCATACTGTGGTATTCGCCTCATGAACGGTTTGTATTATATCCGCAGGAGCTAAAAATATCCAAATCTATGAAACAGGTGCTACGGTCGGGTAAGTTCACCGTAACTGCCGACACCTGTTTTAATGAGGTGATCAAAGCCTGCTCAACCGCACCACGCGAAGGACAAGACGGTACCTGGATAACTGATGAAATGATTGCGGCATACAATAAGCTGCATACCGAAGGCTACGCACATTCTGTTGAAGTATGGGAAGATCAGGAGTTGGTTGGCGGCTTTTATGGTGTGCAGATAGGCCAAGTTTTTTGTGGCGAAAGCATGTTCAGCCGTGTAAGTAATGCTTCAAAAACAGCCTTGATCCATTTCTGCCAAAGCAAACAGTTTGAGCTGATAGACTGCCAGATACACACCAAACATCTGGAATCAATGGGTGCGCGAATGATTAGTCGTGAACAGTATATGGCTGCTTTACAATCCGGTTTAAGCAGGTAAATAGCTCTGCGTAAAAATTCACATGGGCTTTCGGCTTTAAGCCTTCCGCTTTTAGCTACGATATACCTACCTTTGAAACGTGCAGCAAGCTAACACCAAAGAACGTATTATTTTAGGCATCGACCCCGGTACGGCCGTTATGGGCTATGGCCTGGTTAAAGAAACCGGTCCCAAAATTGAACTTATTGCCCTCGGTGTAGTGAAGATGAACTTAGCCGATGATCATATGCTGAAACTGCAACGCATATTTGAAAAAACCGTAGCCCTTATTGATAATTACCATCCGGATTGTTTAGCTATTGAAGCACCTTTTTACGGCAAAAATATACAGGTAATGTTAAAACTGGGCAGGGCGCAAGGTATAGTTATGGCGGCAGCATTATCGCGTAATATAGAAATCACAGAATACGCGCCCCGTAAAATAAAGCAATCTATTACCGGTAATGGCAGCGCCACTAAAGAACAGGTAGCGGCTATGCTGCAAAACCTGTTAAAATTCAGGGAAACACCTGACTTTTTAGATGCTACAGATGGCTTGGCTATTGCTGTTTGCCATTCCTTTCAGCGTATTAGTACCGGCAGCAAATCCGGTTCTGGCAGCAAAAAATCATACTCTGGCTGGGATACCTTTGTAAAAGATAACGCGAAAAGAATTGTGAAATAGATATGGGGATATGCAAATGTATAGATGTGCAGATAACCGTTTTATCTAAATACTACTTCTTTATTAATCCGCACATTTGAAATTCTCACATCCGCACATCAATCTAAATCAATCTCTCAGTGCGGCTTTGATCTTATCGCGGGTAGCGCTCAGCTCTTCGGGTGTAAAACTTAATTTGGGGCGGGCAAAGTTCATATCATCAACCCGGTTCATGGGTATCAGGTGGATATGGGCATGCGGTACTTCTAAACCAATTACAGCTACCCCTACTTTGGTGCAGGGAACGGCTTTTTTAAGTGCCGTAGCCACAATTTTAGCGAATATCTGCATACCGGTATAGGTTTCATCGTCAAGGTCAAAAATATAATCAACCTCTTTTTTGGGTATTACCAGCACATGACCTTCTACAAGTGGATTAATATCCAGAAAAGCCAAAAACTCATTACTTTCAGCTACTACATATGCAGGTATCTCCCCTGCTATTATTTTTGAAAAAATGGTCATTTTGTTTTAAGTTATGAGTAATAAGTATTGAGTTTTGAGTTTAATTAGCTTCAGCAAATAACTCAAAACTCAGCACCCAAAACTACCTACTGATCTCCAGTATTTCAAATTCAATTTTACCTGCTGGTACGGTGATCTCGGTGGTTTCACCAACCTTTTTACCCAGAAGACCTTTGGCAATAGGTGACGTTACCGATATTTTTCCTGATTTCATATCGGCTTCACTTTCAGCTACCAGCTGGTAACTCATGGTAGCGCCGTTTTTCAGGTTTTTTATTTTAACTATTGATAAGGCAAGCACCTTTGATACATCGATTTTTGATTCATCAAGCAAGCGGGCATTAGCTAGGGTTTCCTGTATCTGAGCAATTTTAGCCTCATGCAAACCCTGTGCTTCTTTAGCCGCGTCGTATTCGGCGTTTTCTGATAAATCGCCTTTATCCCGGGCTTCAGCTATCGCCTTTGATATATCTGCACGTCCGGTTGTTTTTAATCTTTGTAATTCTTCTTTTAATTTTTCTAAACCATCTTTGGTAAAGTATGATACCTCTGCCATAACACTTTATTTATTTAATTATTATTCTGACTGGTCATCCAAAAAAAACCGCCCCCCTTTTTAAGAAGGACGCTATGACCATAAAAACAAACAAGACTATATGGGCTGGGCCTACATAGTCTTGTTTGGTATTTAACGAAGATAAGTTATTTAAATTTTAATATCCAAATTTATTTGACCGTTGATTGCTTTTGATGGCGCTGATTTCGTTGATTTTTTATATGAACTACGATTTCTGTGATTCAAGGATTCATTGGATTTTTATTAACTTGTTAATCCAAAATTACTCACAACTCACAACTCACAACTCACAACTCACAACTCACAACTCACAACTCACACAGCGACCAGCTTCCCGGCCATTACTTCACTTATTTTGCGGTACGAATCAAATGTCCAGCCGGCTACGTGTGGGCTCAGCAATACCTTGCCGCTTTGGCGCAATTCATCGAACCAAGCCTGCTCTGCAAGGGCCGGAAACTTTTCAACTTCCAATACATCTAATCCAGCTCCTAAAATTTTGCCTTCTTTAATGGCATTGAGCACCGCGCTTACTTTGGCGGTTTTACCCCGCGATGTATTGATAAAAAATATGGGCTTTTTAAAATGGAACAGATATTCGTTATCAACAAGCCCGTTGGTTTCAGCTGTCAGTGGTATGTGCAGGCTCAGCACATCGCTGTGCTTTACAATATCTTCCATGCTTACTTCACGGGCATACCTGTCACTAAAGCCGGTTTTATATTTATCGTATGCAATAACATCAACCTGAAAGCCTGATAACTTCCGGGCAAAGCTTTGCCCCATGTGTCCATAACCAATAATACCAACCGTTTTGCCTTTAAGCTCATAGCCACGGTTAGCCTCGCGATGCCATTTACCATCACGAATCTCCGCGTCGCCGCGGTTTAAATTATTCATTAATGATAACAGCAAGCCAATAGCATGTTCACCAACCGCATCTGAATTACCTTCAGGCGCATTGATCAGCTCAATGTTTTTTTCGGCAGCATAGGCTTCGTCGATATTATCCATACCGGCACCGGCCCGCGCTACAAAACGCAGATTAGTGCCAGCATCTATTACCTGTTTATCAACCAGGAATTTCGACCGGATAACCAAACCGGCGTACTCTCCTATTATTTGCAAGGCCTCGGCGGCCGTTATAAGTGGTTTGTAATCGCAGTGATAACCTTTGGCCTCGGCCATTTCCATGAATATGGGGTGGACATCATCAACAATAAGAATATTATTTTTCAATGTAACTAATTTATTAATAGGGCGAATTTACATAATGCCAGCGACTTTGGATTTGTTTACCAACAAAAGGTAATTACTTATTACACAATAAAGACTGTACTATAAAATTTTGCCGGTCGTTTATAAACTGGCACGTGAATAGCACTATAATTATAAAGTATTATACCTGATTAAAACAAACAGGCTATGAAAATGATACCATTCAAAAAACTGGGTAGCGATATTAAACAACAAGCTACTAAACTGGCAGATAGCGGCTTTAAACAGATATTTGATCATATTGACCAGCTAAAGATCAAAAAAGGGGTTGATACCTTGGGGCTTGATAAATTTATTAC